>JBHICB010000276.1:0-1510 GCA_046759365.1 Hydrothermarchaeales archaeon (SeqCode) | reverse complement strand
TTTCTTTCGAGGTGAGGTGGAGCATAGCATCTCTGAAAAAAGGTTCTCTTCTTTCTGATTTTACTTCTGTAAAAATAGAGCCCTGCAGGGCCATGAAGGAATCCGCTGCTAAAGGCATTGAAATTATAGGGATGCATCCGATGTTCGGTCCCCGCGTTACCTCCCTTGAGGGACAAATAGTTATCCTTACTCCTATTAAAGCCACGAAGTGGGAAAAGTTTTTGAAAGATTTTTTCAAAAAACATAAAGCCCGTGTTTTTGTCTCAACGCCTTCAGAGCATGACCGTATTATGAGTGTTGTCCAAGGCCTAACACATTTTGCTTACATTACCGCGGCCTCCACCATACGGGAGCTTGACGTTGATGTGAAATTTTCAAGACAATTTGCCTCCCCCATTTACGAACTTATGCTTGATCTTATTGCTCGTATCGTGGGGCAGAGCCCAATGCTTTATGCCTCTATTCAGATGCACAACCCAGAGGTTTCAAAAGTCCATGAGGCGTTTGTCGAAGAAGCCGTGAGGCTCCAAGGTATTGTTAAAGAAAAGGATATGAGAGGCTTTGTAAAGTTTATGGGTAGTTCTGCCAAAGTTTTAGGCGACGTGGATGCGGCAATGGGCAGGAGCGACAAGGCTATTTCTGCTCTGACAGTGGAACTTAAAAAGCTTAAAGAGTCTGTTGGTATTGAGGTTGCTGTAAGGCATATTTACTCGGGGGCAGTGCATCTAGGAGAAGTGATTTCAATTGATCCTGAGACTGTTGTTTTAAAGACTTTAAAAGGCAATGTAGAGCTTAAGCTTTCCAATGTAGAGCTTTTGGATGATAATGAAAAAGAGAGGTGGAAGGCTGAAAATTTAAAGACAAAGGAGAGGGATTTTTCTGTCCTTTTACCGAAACATGCAAGTGAGGATATCTTAAAAATGGTTGTAAAAAATAGTGATAAAAGGATCGTTAGCTGTGATGTTATGGACATATTTGAAGGCAAACAGATACCAGACGGGAAGAAGAGCGTAACCCTTCGAGTAAAGGCTGTGGATTTTGGATCCAAGGATTTTAATTTTATTTCTGATCTATTAAAGGGGATTGGTGGAGTATTAAGATAGTTTAAAACTTAAGTGATGGAATTATTTTTAAAAACAAATAATTTTAAATAATGCTTGGGAATAGCTAGAGTGGGAATGACAACAGTAACGAGGGCGTTTTAGTGAAGGCAAAGAAAGTCACAAAACTGGCCGGGAATGTCAAAAACCTTTTGAGTGGTGGTAGGATAGGTCATCTATCGACGATCTCCCCCCAGGAAAGAATCTCAATAGTGCCAATCGGATATTTTTTCGATGGACTGGACATCTATTTCGGGACACCCAGAACCAGTGCCAAGCTGAAATTCATGCAAAAGAACCCCAATGTCTCCTTTACAATAGATAATGGAAAGGTAATGAGGGAGGCTTTAGGAGTTTTAATTCATAACCCTTATACCCCTTGCCTTTAGGCAGGGGTCAAAGGCGAGGAT
>JBHICB010000275.1:0-1518 GCA_046759365.1 Hydrothermarchaeales archaeon (SeqCode) | reverse complement strand
GATGAGGGGGTTCTTTTATATATCGGCAGATTGGAGCCTATGAAAGGCGTTGATAACCTGGTCTCTGCAATGCCCAGCGTATTAAAAGAAAACACTAATATTAAGCTTTTAATCCTCGGAAAAGGAACGTTGAAAGGAAAGATCAAGGACATGAGCTCGAATCTAGGAATCGAAGATAGGGTTATATTGGACACCAGATTTGTGGATGACGAAGCGAAGATACATTATTATGCTATTGCAGACTGTTGCATCTTTCCGAGTCTTTACGAGCCTTTCGGCATAGTCGCCTTGGAAGCAATGGGTATGGAGAAGCCTCTTGTAGTTGGTGCCCACGGCACATCGGGTCTTAGAGAATCTGTTATTGTGCCCCCATCAAAAGATGCAACAGGGATACATGTCGACCCGAACAGGCCGGAGGATATAGCATGGGGGATAAATACCGTCCTAGAGGATAAAGAAAATGCAAAAATCTGGGGGAAAAACGGTAGAAAAAGAGTTTTAGAAAACTTCACCTGGGATGGGGTAGCTGAGGAGACCATCAAGGTTTATAGAGAAGTGATCTCCTAGGACTGCTTTATTTTGCCCATTCCTGTTCCACTTTAGGTATCTCTATTTTTGAGGCGATCTCTTTTGATGGAATGCTGTTTTCATGGATAAACTTTTTTACCATCTTTTTTGCAATGGCGTCTGGATATTGGACTGGTGGGTGTTTGAAGAAGTAGGCAGATGGGCCTTCCAAGGGGCCTGCAATACTCTGGTCCATGGCAAGCTTGGTAGCCCTTATAGCGTCTACCCCCACCCCCGCGCTATTGGGCGAGTCCTCGACTGAGAGTTTGATGTCAATGGTTAAAGGTACGTCCCCAAATTTTTTCCCCTCAAGATGGATAAATGCCTGCTTGTTGTCATCCAAAAAGGACACATAATCGCTTGGGCCTATCCTTGTGGGCACATCATAATCGCAGACTGATGTCACCGCTTCCGTTTTGGAGATCCTCTTGGATTCCAGCCTTGAGCTTTGAAGCATATTCTGGAAGTCGGTATTTCCTCCGATATTGAGTTGATAGGTCTTTTCAAGTTTTACGCCCCTATCTTTTAATAGCTGGGCCAATGTCCGGTGGAGTATGGTGGCACCGACTTGACTTTTGATGTCATCGCCGGCTACTGGAACCCCGGCCATCGCAAATTTGTCTGCCCAAACCGGATCTGAGGCTATGAATTCTGGGATGCAATTCACAAAGCCGCATCCGGCATCTATGGCGGCCTGAGCATAGTATCTTGTTGCCTCTGCACTTCCTACCGGCAGATAATTTATAAGGACGTCAGCTCCCCTTTCTTCCAAAACAGAAAGTACATTTACTTCTTTCTGCCCATTATCTACTGATACAACATCCTTTAGATATTTACCTATACCATCCATCACCGGGGCCTTATGGACCTCTACCCCCAGTTCTGGTACATCGGAAAATTTAATAGTGCAATTGGGTTTTGTAAAAATAGCATCACTTAGGTCTTTACAAA
>JBHICB010000274.1:0-1534 GCA_046759365.1 Hydrothermarchaeales archaeon (SeqCode) | reverse complement strand
CGCTGATGGCTGGAAAAAAGAAGGTAAAGGAAGTATTTCCAGGAGGATTAATAGCAGTTGGTACCTCTCTAGATCCATCCTTGACCAAATCAGACGGTTTGTCAGGCAATATTTTAGGATTTCCGGGAACTTTGCCAGATATAAGGGACAAGCTATTACTCGAAGTTCATCTGCTGGATCGGGTCGTGGGGGCAAAAGAAGAGCTGGACGTCGAGGACATCAGGACAAATGAGCCCCTAATGTTAAACGTTGTGACCGCAACTACAATCGGGGTTGTCACAAGTGCCAGGAAAAACGATGCAGAGGTCAAACTCAAACTCCCAATCTCTGCAGAAAAAGGTGCTAGAGTGGCAATAAGCCGTAGGATAGGCGCGAGGTGGAGATTGATCGGGTACGGGATCATCAAGGGTTGAATAATGCCAGTAAAGGTTAAAAAGAGGGTCATCTTGGATTCAAATTTTTTGATGCTACCTTTCCAGTTCAATGTGGATATTTTAAATGAAATCGCGAGAATATTGGGGGGCGGATATAAGATTTATGTCCCCCAAGAGGTACTAAATGAGCTGAATTACCTCAGTTTAAAGGCTGAAAGACTAAAGGATAGAAAGTTGGCAAAGATGGCGCTGGAGTATGCAAAAAGGTTTGATGCCATTAAAGGGGGAGGCAAGGATGCAGACGGGGCTATATTCGCCCTTGCCGAAAAGGATACAATTGTGTGCACAAACGATAAGGAATTAAAAACAAGACTCAGGGAATTTAACACGCCGGTAAGATATCTAAGGCAAAGAAGCAAGTTGGAGATCGAAGGCTATGGAGTATCTTAGGCTTTCATGGGATGATATAAAAAGACAGTGCGAAGCCCTTGCAAAAGACATCGAAGATAGGGGATGTTCCAAGTACCCGATAGTTGGGATTGTTAGGGGTGGATTGATGCCCACAAGAATACTCTCAGACATGCTCGACAACGACGAGCTCTACACGATAACGGTCCAATTTTACGAATCAGTTGGCAAAACCGGTAATAAGCCCAAGATCGTCCACCCAATTCAAGGCGACATCAGAGGTAAAAACTTGCTCCTTGTAGATGATATCTCCGATACAGGAGAAAGCCTGATTGTTGCAAAAGAGCACCTTGAAGAGAAGGGCGCAAGGGAGATCATTATAGCCACTTTGATGAAAAAGCCTCACACGAAATTCGAACCCGATATCTTTGCAGATAAGACCAGTGCTTGGGTAATCTTTCCATGGGAGATTAGGGAGACTATAAGAGATATCAAAAAGTCCTCGAAATCTAAGGAAGAATTTGAAAAAGAGATGGAAAAGGCAGGTATAAGCAAAGAAGAATATGACGAGTATATCTAGAGCCCAAGAGATTTAGAAAGCTATAAAAGTGTAGCACATGATTTTTCACAACTGGAAAGTGATCCGATGAAAGTCTCCATTATTGGCACAGGATATGTCGGCCTTGTGACAGGTGCTTGTTTTGCAGATCGTGGAAACGACATAATTTGCGTGGATATAGATGAGGAACGAG
>JBHICB010000273.1:0-1548 GCA_046759365.1 Hydrothermarchaeales archaeon (SeqCode) | reverse complement strand
TGCTGGCGTCGACCTTGTCGTTTTTTAGCCGGGCTTCTGCGATGGCCCGGGTCTTTTTTGGGTTGGCAAGGATCACTTCTATTCCTGCTTCTTCGAGGGCGGTGTACAGTCGTATCCAGAGGTTGCCGGTGCTCTCTATTACTGCCTTGGCTTTTCTGCCGTCTATCATCTCAAGGAGTGTGTCTATACCATAGCTTTTGTTGGGGAAGATTTGTTCTCCTAGAACCTTACCTTCTCGGTCTTTTATGCATGCGTAGCATAATTTTTTATGCACATCTATTCCTATATATCTCATGGAGGTTACCTCCTGTGTGTTCGGCATTATGCGGCATTCATCCATCCGCTCTCAATGGGAGCATTTTGATAGCCGCTTGGTCAGGCCCAGTCAAAAGGTCGACCTCATGATGGGTCATGAAAATTTCGGGCCTGCCGATGCACACCCTCCATTTTTTCCTAGGACCAAAATGAAGTTTTTCATATCGTCAAAGGTTTTAAATAACACCATCTTGAATAGATGGGGGGAGGTAGAGAGTGTGAAAACATTGCCTAAAAAAATGTGTGAGTGGACATGTTATGTTTGTGGGAGAAAAATAAGTACACCAAATCAAATTACACTTGATCTAGACAAAGAATTACACTTGTATAATCATAAGCGAAAAGGCCAACTGTAAGCAACTGTCATCTTATTAGGTATGGTTAAAAACAAAAAAATTATTCAACTCCAAGTATTTTTCTAAATTCTCCATCTAATTCTTCTCTCATAGTCAATTAATTTTAAATAACACCACATTTAAAAAGGTAGTTTGGTGTTTATTGGTGATAGGCCATTTCTGTGAAATATGTGGAGGAGATATGGAGAAATTTACAGAAGAAAGAAGAAACAAAATTGTTGCAGGATTGAAATGTCCGAATTGTGGATATGAAAGAATATATGTTGCAAAGAAAAAATGGCAATAGAAAGATTAAAGAGCCATCAATACTTTTTAAACAAACTACCGACTAGAGCAAAAAACGGCATCTAAAACCAAATGTAGAATCTCTGGAAGCCAGGCATTGGACATTTGGTCTTTTTCTGCCTGCCCCTACCCTTTCTCAAAGTGCACTTCGGTTTACACCTTTCAAAAAAGTGCACTAAAGTTTACAAAACCTTAAATCGAAAAATACTTATATTTAGTTCGCCCCAGTCAGTAGGAGGTGAATATTCTATGGTGTATGTATTTGTGCGACATAAAGTCGATGACTATGCCAAGTGGAAGCCAGCGTTTGATGAGGATGGTGACTCCCGCAAAGCTGCTGGTTCCAAAGGGGGTTATGTCTTCCGCAATGTCGATGACCCTAATGAGGTCGTAATCCTCATAGAAGCGGAGGATCTGGAGAAGCTTCGCCCGTATATGCAATCCGATGATTTGCGAGAAGCGATGCAGCGGAGTGGTGTTATCGACAAGCCTGATGTGTACATCCTTGATTTGGCTGACAGGCCGTCAGTGTAATTGACAGACGCTAACCCTAAAAACGAAAGAGAAGGGTGAGGCTTAAACATATTATCAA
>JBHICB010000272.1:0-1551 GCA_046759365.1 Hydrothermarchaeales archaeon (SeqCode) | reverse complement strand
TGACTATCGAGGATACCCTTGAATTGCAGTTAAAACCTCACAAGCACTGGATAAGGATGGAGACAAAGGCTGCAAATGTTGAGGGTAAGGGGGAGGTCAATATGAATGACTTGGTCAAAAACACCTTGAGGATGAGGCCGGACAGGATAATACTTGGAGAGGTCAGAGGATCGGAGACTGCGACGTTGTTCACGGCTATGAACACGGGCCATGACGGCTGTATGGGCACTCTTCACGCTAACGACGCTAGGGAAACTGTTACAAGGCTTACAAGCCCGCCCATGAACGTTCCCATCATCATGCTCCCAGCATTGGATCTAATCTTGATGCAGAACAGGTTTAAGCATCCTGAAAAAGGTACTTTGAGAAGGATAACAGAGGTTGCTGAGGTTGCTGGAATGGAAGGTGATGTCATCTCATTGAACAAGGTATTTGAATACAATGCGCAAACAGATTTGCTGGAGGAAACAGGTACACCGAGCCAATCGATACAGACATTGGCACAACGATCTGGGAGGACTGGAAAAGACATCAATACTGAGATCGCCAAGAGGGCAATGTGTATCAAATGGCTGGCGGACAACAAAGTCAAAGGACTTGATAACGTCAAAAAGGTCATAATCTCTTTTAATAAAGATCCGGATGGATTTGTCCAATCAATGACTTAGGAGGATTTTAATTGGCTGAACAAGCATTTATGGTGGATTTGGGAAAGGAAATTGATCTAGAGGAAGCTTCGAAAAAGATCGATTATATATCTCCACCCAGGAGGGTGGGGTTGTTCAAGGCAGCAGACGCGACTTTTGATGGCACGATTGTGCGATTATTCGAGAACGGTTGGGTTCGTGTTGTGGTAAAAACCGAGTTGAGTGCCTTGACGGAGGCCATGTTTAAGGCCACCGAGAGTCTGGTCTACATAAGAAAAGTTGTAACAGACCTTAGGATAGGACTGGGCTTAGACCTGGATTCGGATCGCGTTATGGCGAGTATCAAACCAGTTACTGAAAAATTTGACCTCCATGAAATCTTGATTATGGACATTGATTCCATACGTCCTACTTTTAAAGCAGTAATGAACCCTCTCTTCTTTAGGATACTTCACCTTTATACTCTGGAGGAATATGTGGGAGCAACCACTGCTGTTAAAATTTTGTATAGTACAGGGGAGGACATCGGAAAGGTATTTGCTGGCATATACGCCACCGATACGCTCGAGAGCTTCATGGAAGAGCTCAAGAAGTTTCTAGAAAAGGAGAGGGTGGCCAAGATAAGTGTTCAGAGCATGGATGAAAGCAAGATTGTAATAAAAAGTGAGGAGTCCATGACATCTGCCGGTATACCGACCATCAATAAGCCCGTCTGTCACTTTGAGAGGGGCTTTATCACAGGGGCGATAAAGGAGTATCTGGGAAAGAATATCAATTCACGGGAAACAAAATGTTGGGGCCTGGGAGACCTCTACTGTGAATTTGTTCTAGAAATTGAGGGTTAACAGTATTAGCATACGACGAATCTCTTGAGAAGGTCCAAACTTTAAACTATTAATCAAAG
>JBHICB010000271.1:0-1553 GCA_046759365.1 Hydrothermarchaeales archaeon (SeqCode) | reverse complement strand
CTGAAAGAGCACTCAAAAGAATATCGAGAACTTGACGTGGTGCGTGAAGGAGAAAGGATACGAAGCACTGCGCAGAGTGGGCTTATGGGTTTCCTGGTTTTCGAAGGGCTTGCTATTGCTTCTGGTGTTGGTTTCGCATCCCTGTTTTCCTGGGGAGGCCCGAATCTAACAGTAAGCATATTTGCGTGTATTCTTGCTGGTATTGGATTCGCCATTATTCCTAAAAAAAGAAAAGCGTTCCGCAATGAATTGTTTAAACGGATTGATGCCCTGACAGATAGGTTTTCAGACTTCATGACATCAGAACTTAGCAAGGTCATAGACCGCGTGATTGAGAACATAGGAAATAGTATGGCATCTTACCGTGACCATCGCTGGGCGGAAAGAGAAGAGGTCATTAGACGCTCTAATGAGTTAAATGATCTTGCCGAAAGAGCAAAAAGTCTTATGAGAAAGGCCTCGCAACGGTAAGCTGAGTTTACTAATTAACCACCCCGCAATCCCCTCCTTTGTAAGGTGGGGATAAGGGGGAAGCAAAACAATAGGCTTTCTTTCATGCTCAATGAAACGCCACCCTATATTCAAATAAGGAGGAAGATGTGAAATACTATGTGCCGCTAATTATATTCATGTGTGTATTCTGTATCCAAAGCGCACTTTGGGCAGAGAGCTGTGAGATATGTTTTGAAAAAACTGCCTCAGGCGAAAAATTATGTCCCTCATGTAAAAAACAGTACCCTACATACAATACCTCATCCAGAGAAGAACAATTACTTACCACCGTAACCAAAACAAGAAAAAACCACAGGAGGGCCCTTTGGGAATTAGTACAATTTTATCAGATAATTGGCAACCATACCCGTTTGAGGACAGCACAAAGGGAACTGGAAGATTTTGATAGGTCTCCGCAACCGTTATATAGCCTTCTCCTTGTAAATAAAGAGAACGTACATCCAAGTCAGAGTATCCCTATGGCAGATGCGTTGTTCGAGGAAGGCAAGGCCTTGAAGAGCTCTTATGACATAATCAACAAAAAGGCAAAACAGACTATGGCGCTTGAAGATTTTAGCAGGATACTACAAGAATATCCTGAAAGTGATAAGGCAGATGATGCGGCGTTCGAGATAGCAGAGATATACTCAGGCCTCTTTTTCAAGGAGTATGAATGGGCTGCCGAGCACTATGTAAAGTCTCATCGGTGGGGTCCAGAATCCAGTAGACCAGCCCTCTACCTTGCTGCCAAAATATACGACGAAAAACTCAAGGATTACCCAAAGGCAGCACAACTTTACAAAGAGGCGGCAGAAGTCAGTCCAACTACCAAACTCAAGAAGATTTCGAAGAAGAGGGCTGAGGAATTGGCAAAATTAGGCTTCTAAACTTAGTTCGGAGTTCGGAGTGCAGAGTCATCTAACCCAGAACTCCCCACTTCGATCTCCTTACTCCGAACTCCCGACTCTTAACTCCGAACTATATGCTTTTTGGCATTGGTTATGACATTCACAGATTAGTGGAAAACCGCAAATTGGTTCTGGGTGGTGTCCTTTTTGAAT
>JBHICB010000270.1:0-1562 GCA_046759365.1 Hydrothermarchaeales archaeon (SeqCode) | reverse complement strand
TTTCAATGTATCCATCAACGCGACTGGGGGGTTTCTTAGCCCCATTATTATCTCCAGATTGGCCATCACAACATCTGCATCTATCACCGCCACGTTCTTCTCAAACAGCGCCAAAGCCACTGCCAAATTCGCCGACAAAGTCGTCTTGCCTACTCCTCCTTTTCCAGATGCAATAACGATGAATCGAGTCACTTTTTCCCACTCCTTTGGTCTCCCTTAATGACTTCTATGCCTGGCAATTTCTCACCAGATAAGAAGGAAACACAAGCGCCCCCACCGGTGCTGATATGGGTAATGCCCTTCGAGGCGCTTATGCTGTTTGCCAATGATGCCAAGTGCCCACCCCCAATTACTGAAATACCGTTTGAAGATGCAATGGAATTCAATATCTCCTCTGTACCCAAAGAAAATTCTTCCATCTCAAAGACACCTGCCGGACCGTTAGCAACTATAATCTTTGCATCTTTAATTATGGCCTTATATCTTATTATGGTTTCAATTCCAATGTCTAAGATTTTGTTATTTGGTAATTCCTCCACGGACGTCTCAACTCTTGAACCGTTATCGTGGAAAGCTAAATCCGATGGCAGCTCAATCTTGTCATTATATTCTTCCATAAGACTTTTTGCCTTGGGTATAAATCTATCCAACCCCGCCTCCTTTAAAAATTTGGTATTTTTGTTTCCTATTTTCTTTCCATCTGCTACCAGGAAAATATTTGCAACTACGCCGCATGTCAAAATTTTGTCTGCGATTCCGTTTTCCAAAACATGTTTTATCACTTTAAAAGAGTCGTCTGCTTTTACCCCGCCTAAGCAAAAAACCCTGGGTATTTCCTTGGATTCCAATACCCCACTAAGTACTGTTATCTCTTTTTCCATTACCCTACCAAAACAGCTCGGCAACAGCGTGGGAAACCCAACAACAGAGGGTTGACTCCTATGGGATACTCCAAAGGCATCATTCACATAGAAGTCCGCATAAGATGAAAGCTTTCTAACAAGATTCGTCTTTCCTTGTTCTTTTGGCGTTCTGGATGTTATATCTTTGGAAACTTCATCAGAGCAGAACCTGATGTTTTCTAAAACCAAAATCTCGCCATCTTTTAATCTTTCAATGGCGGATTTTGCTACTCGACCTAATATATCGTCTACATAGTTTACTTTTCTCTCAATAAACTCCCTCAACTTTTTAGTATGTGGTTCTAAAGTAGTAAAATCTTTTTTCCCCGGTCTACTTTGATGTGCAATTATTATCACTTTGGAATCTTCAAGATCATTCAATGTAGGTAAATGGCTCCTGAATCTCATATCGTCTAAAATAATGTTATTTACAGGGTCCATGGGAGAATTAATATCCAACCTCAACAATACCCTTTTATGTGTCAAATTAAAATCATCCAAGGTTGGGAGCTTCACACATCTTCCTCCAGTACAACTCTTGCCCTACCCTTATTATATCTTTTGCTTTCTATAGATATCTGGCTCCTCTTTTCATGATTAAAAGAAAACTCTCTTTGTATTATTTGAAAGATTTAAGAAGATAATTTCCCAAGTAATAAG
>JBHICB010000269.1:0-1565 GCA_046759365.1 Hydrothermarchaeales archaeon (SeqCode) | reverse complement strand
GAGGAAACGCTAAAGAAGAGTGAAAAAAAATACAGAGAACTCTTCGACTCAAGCCTGGATGGGGTCTTTCAATCAGATGCCAAAGGCGTTTTTACTTCAGTGAATCAGGCAATGGCCAGGATGTTGGGTCATAAAACACCTCAAGAAGTCGTTGGCAAGCCTATGTCAAATTACTGGGCTGATCCAAAGGATCGAGTTCGTTATGTCTCAGAGCTGAGGCGTAAAAAATCGGTCAATGACTACCCAATACGCTCAAAAAGGAAAGATGGGAGCGAATTCTATTTCGAAGCGACATGTAAAATCCTGGAAGATGAAAAAGGGGTTTTCCTTGGCATTGAAGGTATATTGAGAGACATCACCCAGCGCAAGAAGGCGGAGGAGGAGCTCAAAAAATATTCAGAGGACCTAAAGCGCTCAAACAGTCTCAAGGACTTGTTTATAGATATCATGAGACATGACCTTATCAACCCTGTTACGGTTATAAAAGGCAGGTCTGATCTGGCCTTTAGAGAGGAGGAAAATATTGAGATAAAAGAGATCTTTCAAAGTATATTTGAATCCAGCGATGTGATACTCGATATGATAGAAAATGCCTCGTTGCTCGCTAAGCTTGAATCTGAGGAAAAACTGGAATTAAAAGAGGCTGACCTTGGCATCATCTTGAGAAGTACCGCTGAAGATAACACTTCATTGGCTGATGAAAAAAAGACCCAGATAACATTGCATACGGATGGGGTGTTTAATACCTTGGTTAATCCATTGATCTACGATGTCTTCTCAAACCTTATAAGTAACGCCATCAAGTACGGGCCGGAAAACTCAGAGGTGGTTGTGGGGATCGAAGATGACGGCTCCAACTGGAAGATAACAGTTACTAACAAAGGCGAAGGGATCCCGGATGAATACAAAGAGTCTATTTTTGACAGATTTGAAAGGATCAAAAAGAGCGGTGTCGTGGGCACAGGCTTAGGCCTTGCCATTGTAAAAAGGGTTGTTAAAGCACATAACGGCCGTGTCTGGGTGGAGGACAACCCAGGAGGCGGAAGCATATTCTTTGTCACACTTCCGAAAACCAAACAATAGCATTGAGGGATGAATAGACGATGAAGGTGTATTGTTATGAAAGACCAAAAATGGATTGGCCGGAGTGGTTCGATGAGTAGTCACATTGAAGCGTTATTATCCATTGGCGTGGTGATCCTATTCCCATTGACGGCCGCATTATTGTTCAGTGGGAAGTGATTGTTGTGGATGTTTTACGGCTTTTGAAAAACGCCAAGTTCGTCGACATCAGCTTAGCATTGGTTATCGGTGGTCTCGGGTTTTTCATCAATGCCATCTATTTTACATTCCAATATTATGAGAGAAAAGGCAACTTCTTTGCCCTAGTCTGGGCCGAGCCTGTGGAGCACGCCCTCGTTATGGCAACGATGCCCCTCTATATAGCCATTGGTAGCCTATACTTGGCTGAGAAGAGAACTAGAAGAAAACTAGAGATCTCTAATAAGCAAAAGGATCTCTTCACAGATGTCTTAAGACACGATCTCCTCAACCCTGTTAACGTA
>JBHICB010000268.1:0-1569 GCA_046759365.1 Hydrothermarchaeales archaeon (SeqCode) | reverse complement strand
ACAAAACTTGCGGACGTGTACAAGAATTTTTCTGTAGAAACAGAAGACGAACAGGCACAGGTTTTTAGTATACTTAACCATCTTTTATTAAAGGCTATGGAGGTTAATGAGATTTGCGAGAAACTGTCAAAGAAGCGTGAACGCCCAAGCCCCTCGCTTGAGATTCTTAAATACATGTACCCAGGAGAAAGCGATTCGCCTCAGGTGGATAGGTTATTTATAACACCACTGCTTAAACCCGCACAGCAACTGGGTAACCTCTCGGTTGACCTTAGACTTGGAAATGAATTTATTGTGCCAATGAAGACCAAGTATCCTGTACTTGACCCCAGTAGATATGGCAAGTATAAGGTGGCTGAAGTTGAGGAGTATCAGGAGAAGATTTACAAACGTTACGGTGAGCCATTCGTCCTGCATCCAGGGCAGTTTGTTTTAGGATGTACCCTGGAGTTTATCCGTCTTCCAAATTGTTTCTCAGCGTATATCATTGGCAGGTCATCCTGGGGCAGGCTTGGGCTGACGATCGCCACGGCGATTGCCATTGACCCTGGTTACTCTGGCGTCCTGACATTAGAGCTTCTGAACAGTGGGGAAACACCAATTATACTCTATCCCGGTGCTCGCATAGCCCAGCTCATTCTTCATAAACAGTCTCCATCAAGCCTTGAATATTCCCGCCAAAAGCTCTCCAAATACAGGTTTCCTGTAAGCGTTGAATTCAGCAAGATACGTGGTGATGCGGATTGGGATGATTTACGGGAAATGACAAAAACTGAGCAATGAGCAATGAGGACTGAGCAAATCATACACTGCTCATTGCTTAGTTGCGAAGTTCTCATTGCTTAGGAAGGTGTCCCTTCTCCACGGCCTTTAAAAAAGCATCAACTACCACGGGGTCAAATTGTGTGCCAGCACACCTTTTAATCTCATCTATTGCCTTTTCCCTGCCAGGAGCCTTTCGGTAAGGTCTGTCCGATACCATAGCATCGTATGTGTCTGCCAAAGCTAATATCTTTCCCAAGAGATGAATATCCCCATTTTTTAGTTTACATGGATAACCCGTTCCATCAACCTTCTCATGGTGATGTGCAACCCCTGGAATTATGTCCGCAAATTGCTTGATGAGCTTGAGAATTTCTGCCCCCTTCAATGGATGTTCTTTTATAATGGCAAACTCCTCATCGGTCAATCTTCCAGGTTTATCTATGATATGTTCAGCTGTTCCTATTTTGCCTATATCGTGAAGCAGTCCTGCCAACCTCAGATCGTCAACATCCTTTTGGGTCAGCCCCATTTCTTTTCCTACGGTGATGGCGAGTTCTGTGACCCGTTCAGAATGCCCTCTTGTCCACGGGGATTTAGCATCAATGGTTGAGGTTAGAGTTTTCACTGTGTTAATAAGAAGTTCCTGCAGGTCTGAAAATAACTTTGCGTTTTCAAGGGCAACTCCCAACTGGTCAGCCAGCCTCTCTGCTGTAGAAAGATGTACCGGTGTAAAGGCTGCTATCCTGTAACTCCCTATATTAAGTATCGCAACAATCTCTCCTTTTACCTTGATGGGAACCCTTA
>JBHICB010000267.1:0-1574 GCA_046759365.1 Hydrothermarchaeales archaeon (SeqCode) | reverse complement strand
CGTTATTAGGTTTAAAAGCATGGAGGCAGACGGCGTGCTGAAATTCCCGATCGTTGCTGTAAATGACGCCAACACCAAGCATTTTTTTGATAATCGCTATGGGACTGGTCAAAGCACTATAGATGGCATTTTACGGTCGACCAATATCCTTCTAGCTGGGAAGAACTTCGTTGTCGGCGGCTATGGCTGGTGCGGTCGCGGTCTGGCTATGCGAGCCGAAGGGATGGGTGCCAATGTCATAATAGTGGAGGTTGATCCACTTAAGGCGTTGGAGGCGGTTATGGATGGCTATCGAGTTATGCCCATTAAAGATGCTGCAAAGGTTGGAGACATATTTGTTACTGTAACAGGAGATACGAGTGTTATAAGAAGAGAGCATTTTGAAGTGATGAAGGATGGTGCTATTGTTGCAAATTCCGGACACTTTAATGTTGAGATCTCAATCCCTGATTTGGAGGCGTTGTCCAAGAGCCATCGGACAATAAGAGATTACGTTGAAGAGTATATGCTTAAAGACGGACGTAGGATTTATCTACTCGGTGAGGGGAGGCTGATAAATCTGGCAGCAGCAGAAGGGCATCCTGCCAGTGTTATGGATATGAGCTTTGCGAATCAGGCACTTTGTGCAGAATATATTAAAAACGAAGGCAAGGATTTGGATGCCAGAGTTTATTCAGTGCCAGAAGAGATTGATAAGACCGTTGCTAGGTTGAAATTGGAGAGCATGGGGGTTAAGATAGACACCTTGACAGAAGAGCAGGAAAAGTATCTCCATTCCTGGGACCTTGGTACTTGATTATTATTTTAAAAATGAAGATACATTTAAATTAAATAAGAGTCGATCTTACCAGTTAGAGGCCACACAATGTTCATAAAAATGTTAAAAGCCGCCTTAAAAGATGGAGTGATATCCGACGACGAATGGAGTATGCTAAAAGAAGTCGACAAACATTACGGCCACTATGACAAAGAATTTAAGGATGCTGTCGGTGACGGTTTTATCACGCAGGACGAGTGCAGGAAGCTTCGCAAGCTAAGGAATTCGATCTACGAAAAGGCATTTCAGCAAGCGATAAAAGACGGTGTTATAACCGAGGACGAGCAGGCCTTTTTAAATGAGATCCAGCAGGCAGCCGATATGAGCGATGAGGAGATCAAGGCCATACAAGAAAAGGTGAAAAGTGGGGAGAAAATAACTTTGGATGAAAGGGAGTGCGAGTAGGGTAGGAAGAAGTGTTCAATTTTGGGGGAAAGGGAGATCTGAGGTTAATTAATACTCCTACAATAATCTTTAAGATTACCCCTTCAATCTATCCAGCTCATGGATATAGTCTTCTAGCATCTTGATGATCTTTTCCAATATAGCTTTATCCTCCTCCTTCACTCTGTCTAAATATTCTATGTAGTCATTCAACTTCAGCTCTGTTTTTTGCATCTCTATCGCAAGCAAATGCTCAATAAGTTCATCCATATCAAAACCCTCATTCAATCAAGAATCTCGCATCCACGGCAATAACATCCGCGCTATTCCCCATCAGCGGATTAATGTCCATCTCAGAAACCTCTGGGTGCTC
>JBHICB010000266.1:0-1580 GCA_046759365.1 Hydrothermarchaeales archaeon (SeqCode) | reverse complement strand
GGCGATATTTTCTTCCACGAGGTTATGCAATTTCATGAAGGGTGAAGGGGGACGTGAAGGGGGACGTCCATGAAATAACAACTTCGTGAAGGGGGACGTCCATGAAATAACAACTTCGGGTTTATTACAATTTAAGATTCATTTCTTTTACTATCTTCTAACCTCTTAATACCGACTTGCTTACACCGGCTTGCGTGAGACTTAACCCTTTTGCCAACGATGTCGCCGTTTCGCCCAGTTCACACACGGCCCAGTAACAAAACACACTTCTCGGTTTTATAAGTCTTTTATATTTACCAGGAGAATATATCTCTCCCAGGTCCATACCAAATATCTCTCCAATATGTTTAGCCAGAGCATCAAGATCATAACCTCGGGCTTTTAATTCATATTTCCTCTCAAACCTCTCAGCTGACTCCTGAAGTGCATCTAAAACAAATTGAGTGTCCCCGAGAATCCGCTCATCTCCTTTAATCCGCTTTTCACCTTTCCCAAGTTTTCGTGCCTCAGACCACCCTCCCAGGCTCCTGATAAGACCTCCTCCGATAAGCTCAGGCTGGCGGCCCTTTTCTATTCCTTCACAGACATATTCCTTATATTGTCCTTGAGCAACTTTCCTCTTTTTACTGAAAAACCTGAGCACATAATCAACATCCTGCCAATCATTTCTTTTGTTCCCAAGAATAAAACCATGACCGCAATATTTATATCTGCACAGGCTTGAATAATTTTCAACTATATTTACCCTTAAAGGATTGAGATGAATGTAACGAACCAGTTCCATAAAATACGGATCTTCCCTCCTGAGGCGGATCTTCGACCTGACAAAGAATTGATTTGTATCTGTTTTGGAAAAGCTGACCGTGGCGGCGGTATCGGTGGTTAAAGGTGATGGCATATCCGGTTAGAACTCTCCCCATGACAGTGGCTATTGGATGATCGCCGGTTCTAAGGAGAAGATGCACGTGATTGGACAGTAAAGACCAAGCGTAGCAGGATGTGGAAGTATCTTTAATGATATTGCCAAGACGTTCGATAAAATTATCTTTGTCTTTATTGTCTCTAAATATTTTTCTACGCTCTATCCCTCTCACCATGATATGGTGCAGGGCTTCTGGAGCATCTATTCGGGCTTGGCGAGGCATATGGGAAGGTTATCTGCCCTAGCGCAAGATAAATCGGACAAAAAAAGGATGATATTACCCTACACCCTCCAGTCCGAATTTAGTTATTTTTCTTAATGGCCGTGGCAAGAAGAAACAGAACTTTGTTATCAATTCAAGGGCAGACATTTGTTTCAAACCCATGGCCTCTTTCAAAACATCCCAATAATTTCTTTTCCATGGCTCCTCTTTTTCTTTTTCATGTTCATGCTCAAGGTATTGCCTATTAGCTTCAATTTTGGCGCTGCTTACTCCCTTGTGGAGGTCATCCGGTGTCACCCCATTAAGGGATGGTTTTGGAATAACCTCATTTAGCAATCTGGCTGTTTCACTGGCTGCGGCCTCAACACGGGACAGAAGGTTTTTTTCTTTATCCGCTCCTTCACTTTCCCGTTTTGCCCATACATTGTAGAAAAC
>JBHICB010000265.1:0-1603 GCA_046759365.1 Hydrothermarchaeales archaeon (SeqCode) | reverse complement strand
GCAGATTACGTTAAAACCTTCCAAACAATAAAAGAGAGAAATGAGAACGGTGAAATGATTACCACAGAGGTGATTGATGATGTATTGTCAGGTTTCCAGCCTCATAACATTCCAGCCGATGAAATCTTAATCTCCAATCCTTATCAGTTTCACCTTCAAAAACAGAAGTTTCTGATAAAAAAACGGTTCATTGATTATGACGAAGTAAGGTCTCTTTACGGGAATCATGAAAACCATCAATACGTTCAAAGAGGCATCAGAACCCTTTACACTACTGAAAATGAAGGCACTTTTTACGATCAGGTAGATGAAGAATTAGATAGTTTAGCTGAAGAAGCCATCTGGTATCACCGGACAGAGGACATGCAGGTAGGCTTTGTTAATGGAATCTACATGGGAGACGATGATGTTACTGCAAATCCTATAAAACACAGAGATAATATGAATCGGCCTAAGTATCCTTTGGCCAAACTAGGCTTTGAACCGATTGATGAAAAGAGGTTTTTCTTTTACAAGTCACTGGCTTTTAAATTAACTGACGACCAAGATCTAGCTGATCAGATGTTCCGCATGACCATGGATGGGACATACCTCTCGGTCATGCCGCCTTTAGCAGTTGAAGGAGGTGAGAAGGTTGATTCCAGCGTTATATTCCCAGGAGCTGTCACTAACTTTGGAAAAGACTCGAGAGTAACCCCAATTTCAGTAGGACAAAACCTACAAGCGGGTTATCGGGCTTTACAGGAAATTGAGAGATCAATGGCCGAAGGCTCCCAAGATAAGATAAGAGCAGGTGTGACACAGGCAGGTGACCAAACCGCTTTTGAAATCTCAAAACAGGAGGAAAATGCCAGAAGAATGCTAGGAATATTCGGCAAAATGATCTCTGGTTGGGTAATAGATTTTGGCAGCCTTATGGTGGACGACATAATCCATCACCAGACTATCGGTGAAGTTGAGGAGATTTTGGGAGGGGACGTCAGAATGAAGTATCGTTCTTTCCTTTTACCAGAACAAATTGAAAAAGGCAGAAAAGTTACTCGAAAAATTATTTTTGATGAGGCTTTAATTGGCCAAAGAATGACTGAAAAAGAGAAGTTACAAGCATCTTTTGAGGCTTTAGAAGAACAAGGGGGGATAGATTCAGACACATTCATTTACCGGGTCAATCCTCAGTTGTTTAGTCGTTTAAAATATTTGCTTTATTTGTCAGCTGACATTCTGCCGCCAAAGAGCGAGGCTCATGAGAGGATTATGAAGATGTTAGCTTACGACCGATTGATTCAAAATCCATTTGTCGATCAGGAAAATGTCACTAGAGACTTCTTGGTTAGGCCTTGGGCACAAGGAGAGTCTGATAAATACATGAAAAAGGCTCAAGACTTGGGCATTCAATCCCCACTCTTGACGGGAGGAAGACCGCCTCAAGCTCCAGTTGTTGGGCCGGTAGCTAGGACTCCAGCTCCAGCTGAGGTTCTTCAAGAATAAAAGGTCATTTTATTTATAAATTAAAAGTTAGAATTAATATGGCAAAAGTTACGCCACAAATGATTGCGAAATTAAAACAAGTAATTGCTAAAAGTTTTCCTACTCTAACTAAGGC
>JBHICB010000264.1:0-1605 GCA_046759365.1 Hydrothermarchaeales archaeon (SeqCode) | reverse complement strand
ACCTTTTCCTTACCAAGGAAACGCTCTACCAGGCTGAGCTACCAGGGCTCAAATTATTTTTCTATATATAATATAGTATCTATAATAAGAACCGAAAAAATTGAATAGCGAGATTTTAAGCTCACGATATAAAAAGATTACTTCTTCCTTCTCCACACAAGCGTTATCATCCTATGGTTCATGCGCCACCTAAGCCTTTAAGCCAAGAACCCACGTCGTTGAAAACTTGATTTTGAGAAACGTCCATGACACCCACTTCAAGGGTCCCCCCGGTTTCCAACTCTACTTTGACAACAGGCATGTATTCTGGCATTAATGCATAGTGGACGCCGCTCCAATAGATCACCCCTTCCAGATATTTATTCATCAATTTGTCTGTTGTCGGTGGTAGCGGTGAGCTTAAGAAGGTAACACCGTTTGCCCAACTCAATACCACAGGCTGTCCTGCAGATATCATAGGGGCCAATTGAGTTGCCAGATCCTCCGGGGTTTTCAGAGGTATAACTTCTAGGACCATGATCTTCTTTAACGGCATATGTATGATCTCCAAATTCCCCATCTTTGCCTTCTCACTTTTCGGTATCGAAAAGAACGCAAAGAATCCAAAAAAGCCAAAAAGTCCTACCGAGTAAAAACCTAGAAGGCCTAGAAACCCCAAAAATCCAAGGTACCACAGCTTCTCTCTTTCCATCTTATCCCTCTTTTGTTTGGTTTACGATTTTAACAAAATTTTCAATAATCCTAAGACCTTTCCCCCCGCTTTTTTCAGGATGAAACTGCGTTGCATAGACATTGCCTTTCTCTACCAAGGCCGGAATTTTAACCCCGTATTTAGTTGTTGCCACGGTCACATCTTCCTCAGGTTTGGCATAGTAGGAGTGGACAAAATAGAAATAATCTTCGTCTTTTATCCCGTCTAAAATTCTGCTTTCCTTTTCTATTTTTAAAGAATTCCACCCCATATGAGGGATCTTCAACGTATCCGACAACTTTACAACCCTGCCTTTTATAAGATCAAATCCTTTGTGCAGGCCGTCCTCTTCACTTATGCTAAAGAATAGTTGCAATCCAAGACAGATGCCTAAAACCGGCTTTTTTTCCACATAATCTCTCAAGAAATCGCCAAAGGCACCAAATTCTTTTATAGTGTCACCAAAAGCCCCCACTCCGGGCATTACCATGGCATCGCTTTTTTCGATTTCACCTCTTTCCACAGTAATTACGGGCTTTGCCCCTTTGTGCTCAAGGGCTCGATAGACAGAGCGCAGGTTTCCAACGCCGTAGTCCACAACAGCTATCTTAGGCTTCATACTTTCCTTATCTCCAAATCCTAAGAATGGATGCACAGTTTAAGTTTTATACTTTTCTTTACTTGTCCTTCTATTACCATTGACTTCGTTAAAATTGCTTAAAAGACTGCCTCAAAGAAGGCCGCAAAGAAACCAAACAAACGGAAACAGAGGTATATGTAAATCGTAGGCCTTAACAATATTTATAACCCTCGTGAAATATCTGCTACCCAACTTAGTACTTAGCGAGGGAAACAGGAATTTAAAATAAATACCGGTTCAAATCCCCCCAGATTGCAAGGTGTAAAATATCATG
>JBHICB010000263.1:0-1629 GCA_046759365.1 Hydrothermarchaeales archaeon (SeqCode) | reverse complement strand
ATATAGCAAAAAAAGTCGATGTCCGTCCTCCTTTACGCAGTTTCATCTTTATTTTCTTGGTGATCAGTCTGGAATTCATTTTATGGGCTTTACTTTACTCTTTTATTTTTTCAGAAAGCATAAATACGGGAAGAGGATTGGTCTTTTTTCAGCCTCTAAGCACGGCTTTGGTGGGAAGCTTTCTTTTTTCTTTTATGAGAAAGTTCGAAAGGAGTAAATCCTAGTATTACTATGAAAAACAACAAGATTTATGAGGATCTTATTCTCGTCCTGAGAAGATCCAAGAAAATATTTATTTTTATTCAAGTATTAACCATTATTTTACTCCTTAATTTCTGGAAAATTCAGGTCTTAGATCATAAAAAGTACTGGGAACAATCAGAGGCTAATCGGATTAGGGAAATCATCCTGCCTTCTCAGCGGGGATTGATAAAGGATAGAGGAGATACTATTCTGGCTGATAACAAAGCCTCTTTCAAAGTTTCCATTATTAGAGAGAATTGCGAAGATTTCGACAAATCCTGCCGGAAAATATCTCGCCTTTTAAAAATTGAAGAGGAAGTTTTAATGGAAAGAATCCAAAGGTACGCATCCTTTCCGCTTTTCAAGCCGATTGTGGTCAAGGAGAATTTATCTTTTGACGAGGTCGCAGTGATCGAGGCCCGAAAATTAGAATTCCCCGAATTACTTCTCCAAGCAGAACCAAAGAGGTTTTATCCTTTTGGGAATCTTGCAGCTCATGCCTTAGGGTATATACAGGAGTTATCAGGCGCAGAGGTAAAAAATGGAATTTATCAAGAAAGGCGGTTGGGAGATCTTATTGGGAAGACTGGCGTTGAAAAAGTATACGAAGCTACCTTAGTCGGAACAGACGGGGAAGCATTAGAAATTGTAGATAGCATGGGCAGGAGCAAAGGAGAGATAGCCAAACGTGATCCCGAAAAAGGTCAAAATCTATTTCTCACTTTAGATTACGCGCTTCAGGAGAAGGCTGAAGAGTTATTGGAGGGAAGAGAAGGGGCGGTTGTTATGATGGACCCCCAGACCGGTGAAATACTGGCCCTAGCCAGCTATCCCACTTTTGACCCTAATAAATTTATTGACCGCTTCACTCCTGAAGAATGGCTTGACTTAGTAAACAGCCCCGAGTTCCCCTTGGAAAATCGAGCTATTAGAGGCCAGTACGCTCCTGGTTCAATATTCAAGCTAGTAATAGATTTAGGAGCACTTGAATTGGGTATAGTGGATGAAGAGACGGTTTTTACCTGTAAAGGTGAGGTTGAAATTTATAACGAGCCCTTCGCCTGCTGGGTTGAAAAGGGCCATGGTGAAATGAGCCTTATTCAAGGAATTCGGAATTCATGTAACATATATCATTATCAAGTTGGAAAGAAGCTGGGCATCGACGAAATTTCTCGCTACGCAAAAATGCTTGGATTTGGGGCAAGAACTGGTATTGATTTGCCCGGAGAAAAAATAGGATTGGTTCCTGATCCTCAATGGAAGATGGAAGCATGGAAAGAACGCTGGCAGCCAGGAGAGACTATCTCTGTTTCCATAGGTCAAGGTCCTTTATTGGTGACTCCTCTTCAGGTCGCTCTCTACACTTCTATTATCGCTAATAGAGGA
>JBHICB010000262.1:0-1636 GCA_046759365.1 Hydrothermarchaeales archaeon (SeqCode) | reverse complement strand
CTCGTCTTCATTCCCACCCTGGGCGTTCCCTTGCCGTGATATGGTCATATGCTTCTTAAAATTCTCCCTGTTGGCCATTGCGCTATCTTTTACCTAGCGTGACTTTATTAAGAAAACCTTATAATTATTTAATGCTCAAACGATTTCATCAAGAATATTAACATGTTAGAGATAAAAAATTACGAATTGTATTGTATACACTGAAATAAGATCTGTTAAACGAAATGTTCTCTTTAGCTATAGCTTCATAATATACCTGTAAACAAACATTTTAAGAATATTTAGCATTAAAAAATACTTGACATGGAGGGAAAAATAATCTAATGTATACACTGATATGGCTACCCTCCAAAAACGCAAATCCAGAGGCAAGACTTACTGGAGCATCGTTGAGTCCCGAAGGATCAACGGTAAACCTAGACCCGTTATACTGGCATACCTGGGACGTGCCGAGGATCTTCTCAAAAGACTGACTGAAGGCATACCACAGAGAGTCAAAAGTTATAGTCATGGCGCTGTAGCTATGTTGCTTCATTTAGCTGAAGAGCTTCAAGTCGTAGAAACCATTAACAGACATTTGCCTGAGCATTGTAAGCAACTACGGGATGGCTTTACCGTAGGGGGTTCTTTTCTGCTGGCTGCTATCGGAAGGGCCTGCAAACCTACAAGCAAAGAAAACTGGTACCAGGGGTTTGCTCGAGATACGACTCTGGCCTATCTGTTGAGAATGTCCCTTTCTAAACTTGATAGTCAACATTTCTGGGACCAGATGGAAGCGGTGCCAGCTTCGGCCATCCCCCTTATCGAAGAAGATCTGGTTCATGCAATGGTAGAAAAAGAGAATGTCAGCCTTGATACTTTACTTTGTGATATGAGCAATTTTTTCACTTTTATCGCCTCTGACAACGAGCGTTGCAACCTTGCCCAACGGGGTAGGAACAAACAAAAACGAATGGATTTAAGACAGTTGGGGCTTCTGCTTTTGATCACTCGTCATGATCATCTTCCCCTTTTCCACAAAATTTATAAGGGAAATCTTCAAGATCGAACAGTCTTCAAAAAATATTTTCAGGATATGGTTAATCGCTTCAAGTCCATCTCTGGCTCCCTGGAGGATATAACCGTAGTATTTGACCAGGGAAACAACTCCAAGGAAACTTTAAAGGAAGTGGATAGCACCATCCACTTTGTAGGTGCCCTATCTCCATCTCATCACAAGCCCTTAGTAGAGAAGGCAAACAAGGCATTGAGTCGAGTATCTATCGGTGGCAAAGATATAGACTGCTATCGCACACGAACACTGATCTGGGACCTTGATCTTACTGCTGTCGTCTATATCTCCGATAAGCTCCGGCAAGGGCAGATCCGAGGCATTGAACAAAACATCGCAAAGCTTTTCACTAAACTAAATGAACTGAAAGAAAAGATCAGGACTCCCACCAAAAGAGGCCGCAAAAGGAAGCCAGAAGCTGTAGAGAAAAATGTGAAATCACTAATCTCTTCCTACGGCCTTGATGATCTCATCTATTGGAAGCTTAATCCGATCTCAAAAGATGCATTTGAACTGGAGTTCTGGATTGATGAGAATCAACTCAATGCTTTAAAGGAAAACTGGTTTGGACGTCGGATACTGATT
>JBHICB010000261.1:0-1643 GCA_046759365.1 Hydrothermarchaeales archaeon (SeqCode) | reverse complement strand
ATGGGTGAAATCGATGCCTTAAAAAGATTCCAGAAGATAAGGGTTTTAACCATTGAACAACTTGTAGACCTTCTTAACTCTTCTGTCATTACAGCCAGAAGAAAGCTGAAAAAGTGGAGGGCTTACACCAGCTTTAACATGAATGGACGTTATTACACCCTCCCGGGGATTCCACAGTTTGATGAAAACGGCATATGGAAGTATCAAGCGATCCTTTTCTCCAAATACGGGAACCTTAAACAGACTATTGTTCAGCTTATCAGGCGATCTGAAACGGGCCTCAGTGCCAAGGAGATTGCCCAGGTGGCCGAGATTCCATCGAACAGTTCTATTTTTTCACGATTGCAGGGCCTCCCTGGAATAACACGGGAAAAACACCAGGGACACTTTGTCTATTTTTGCGATGAACCGCAGACATACCAAAAACAAAAATCCGCTATATATCGACCGGAGAAAGCAAGGCTTCCATCCGATGCCGAAGCCGTTTTGATCCTTGTTCAATATATCAAACATCCCCATATAGGCATGGAGGAGCTATTCGAGAGGGTTGCACAGCAGGGAAAAGTTATCGACCGAGATGTGATCCAAAGATTTTTAGAGCGCCATGACTTGTTAAAAAAAATTCCGGATGCAGAGTGATAAGCTGTCTCAAGAGCTATATTGACAAAATTGTGGAAGGAGTTTCTGCAGGGAAGTTGTTTCCGGAGCTTCCAACGATTCATTTTTATCCTCAAGACCAATCTTGCTGCGGCAATCTCAAGGTGGTTAAGACACGGGAGAAGAAGGTGGTTACACTTGATATTGGGGCATTCATGGCTAAAGAGACCATCTTGCAGTCTCCCGAAGACCAAGCGATTTACACCTGCCAGGAGTTAAAGGCCCTTACCCCCTATCGGTGCACATTTGGATATGATGTCATCGTATATGTGGGGTATGCCCTTTTTGTTCACTGTCGTAGCGAACAGGAAATCATAAAGGAATTGGCAGAGAGAAACATATCGATCTCAGACAGAGAAATCAGCTTTCTTGGCAAGAAATTCGTCACCTATCTGGCCATGGCCCATCGGGAAAGCCGTCAACGAATGAGAAGGGCCATGGCCTTGCGGGGCGGATACATTCTTCACCTCGACGGGACATGCGAAGGGGACAGCCCCCATCTTTTTTCAGGATTGGACGGCATTGCCGAGCTTGTCCTTGATAATATAAAGCTCCCCTCCGAGAAAGCTGATTTGCTTATACCCTTTCTCCGGCAGATCAAACAGCAATATGGGGCTCCTATCGCTTTGGTTCATGACATGGGCAAAGGTATCCTTTTGGCCATCAAAGAAGTCTTTCCGGGTAAACCTGATGTTATCTGCCACTTTCACTTCCTCAGAGACATCGGCAAAGACCTTTTGGAAGAAGAATATAAGCAACTCAGAAATCGTCTTAGAAAACACAAAATCCGCGGTTCGCTTCGACAAATGGCCAAGACGTTGCAAAAGACCGTTGGCAAGGCCGACAAGGCTATGCAGGCTCTCAAATCCGGCATCAATAAGGGAGAAATGCAAGTTGCCCCCTTCCATCAAATGCCTGCTCTTGCCGCCTTTGCCATGATTCATTGGGCATTTGACACATCAGGACAATTGAATGGATATGGATTT
>JBHICB010000260.1:0-1649 GCA_046759365.1 Hydrothermarchaeales archaeon (SeqCode) | reverse complement strand
TGCTCGGGGTGCAACAAAAGCATAGTGATCAAAAAATTAAAAGACGAGGGCAAGAAGAAAAAATGACCACGTCGAAAGCGTTTTAAATCACTTCGTCAATCTTATGAAGGCGATGGCCATGACTACTGCTAAAAAAGGAGATTTTGTCAGAGTTTCTTATACCGGAAAGTTTGAGTCCGGCCAGGTCTTTGATTCCACAGATAAAGAGGTGGCGAAGACAGAGGGGATTTATACAAAGGATAGGAAGTATGGGCCACTCTCTGTCACAATAGGCGAGTCACCACTAATTGAAGGATTTAACGAGGCATTAATTGGCATGAAAGAGGGAGGTGAGAAAAAGGTGACTATTCCACCTGAGAAGGCCTATGGCGAAATTGATGAAACATTGATAAAATCCATACCTGTTGGGGTTTTGAAGATTCAAGACATTCCTGCTAAAATAGGTACACAGATCGAGACACAAGACTTGGTGGGAAGGATTATAGAGGTTAATGATAAAAGAGTAAAACTGGATTTTAATCATCCCCTGGCGGGGAAGACCCTTATATTTGAAATAAAGATCGAGGAACTGAGAAATGAATAGAGAAAAGATTTCTATTGCAATTTTATTGATCGGATTGATTTTGTTAACCGGTTGCATAACCCAACAAAGTGTTCAGTCAACAGATGCGCCAGCTGTCACAACGCCTCCTACTTCCCCGGTCGACAACATCGCGGATAGGATAGCCAAGGTTGGAGACATAGTAACAGTTAACTACATCGGCATCTTGGAGGATGGTGCGGTCTTTGATACTTCTGACAAGGATGTTGCATTGGATACCTCAGTACCAAAGATTGGCGGATTTCAGATTAAGGAAGATTATTTTCCATTGACTTTTAAGCTAGGGGCTGGTAAAGTCATCAAAGGCTTTGAAGAGGCCATTTTTGGCATGAAGGTGGGAGATGTAAAACCGGTGACCATCCCTCCGGAGAAAGCATACGGACCTTTGACTGAAGACCAGATAACATATGCTCCTAGGAGTTTTACTATATCAAGATATGAGAACATAACAAACGCCGAATTTCACGCAAAACTAAAGACAGAGCCTGTGAAAGGAGAACGGGTTTATTTAACAGATCTTTATTGGGGAGATTCGATTAGAAGGTGGGATGACGCAACGGTTTATGACATTGATTGGAAAGGGGCCATGGTAACCCTTTATCACGAGCCTAACCAGGGTTCCATAGTGAAAATTCCAATTGGCATAATTCAGATAAGCATTACAGATGATTCTATAACACAGACGCTCACCCCAGAAATAAATAAAACGGCTTTCACAAAGTCTGGAGAATATGTTACTGTATTGGGATACGACGATCAACAGGTAAAAACTGCATATACATTGGCAGGCAAAACCCTTGTATTCAAGATCAAACTTGAAAAAATTTCTTAAAGTTAGAAAAATAGAGGATTAAGATCAAGGGCAATAAAATTCAATTTTTTTGCGGGGGTAGCCAAGTCTGGCCAAAGGCGACAGACTCAAGATCTGTTCTCGTAGGAGTTCGCGGGTTCGAATCCCTCCCCCCGCACTGTTTTGTCGCATTTTTTCCTTTAGATCAAAAAATAAGATTTAAACTTAGAAAATGATTTTTCTCAAGGACCATTCTAA
>JBHICB010000259.1:0-1657 GCA_046759365.1 Hydrothermarchaeales archaeon (SeqCode) | reverse complement strand
CCCAGTGCTGCTACGGAAAGGCCGGCCTGCCCCATGATGCATGGAAAGACCCGCAAACCGACGTCTTCATCTTCACAGCAGAGATTATTGAGGAGTGAAAAGTATGTCCCCACACGTTGTCATGTTGAGTCCTTCGACTGTGCTCAGGGTAAATCTCTGCGAAGCATGTCACCCTGAGTGGAGCGAAGGGTCTCAGGCCTGTACTGAGCGGAGCGAACATAACGAGATTCTTCGCTTCACTCAGAATGACAAGAAGGGGGAGGGCAGAATGACAGTTTGGCTCGGGTGTAGTTTTTACGATTTTTTTTAAGCAAGTTCTGGGGACTTGGCTTTTTGCCTTATTAGAGATTTCAATTTTACTCAGTCTTCTTGACACTACCGGAGTATGCACATCGTTGATAAATGATATGGGATATGATATAATATATGCAACTGTAAATGTGGAGAAGAATTCAAACTCATAGAAAAAAAGTATGAAGCTGAAAAACTCTTTAAAAAACTAATTTTTGAACATTCAAAATGAAGATTAGAATTGAAAAGTTAAAATGTAAAAGATGCAGGCACGAATGGATGCCTCGCACGAGTGATGTGAGAAAATGTCCTCGGTGCCAAACGGCATTTTGGGACGTAGAAGGAGAAAAAAAATTAGCTGCAGAAGAGTGGAAGAAGGTGTTTTCAGAATTGATTAAAACAATTGGACGGTCGTCTATAGGGGGCGACAGTGTTGAGGACATTAGAATGGAGCGCCAAAGATGAAACTCGTCATTGACAGTAACATTTTTGTAAGCAGCCTCGACCCCAAGGATATATTTCATTCTGAATGCTATCCTCTTTTCGAAAAGCTATTAAGTTTTGAGATTGAATGCTTATGCCCCGCCATTGTACTGGTTGAGACGACCTGTGTCATACGGAGAAGAACAAATAGCGAGTCTATCGCCGTTAGCATTTACCAAAATTTAGTCCGGTTGCCATCTATTAACTGGTTGGACATAACAGTAGAGGTGGCAGAGAGAGCTTGCATGCTGGGCAGTAAAATTGGGCTAAGAGGAGGAGACGCCATAGTTTTACAAGTAGCAGAACAGCATGGCATTCCTCTTCTAACCAAGGATAAAGAAATGAAAGAGAAAGGGTCAAAGAGTATTCTGATTTTTGAACCATCAGGTCTGCCCTTGTGAAAAAACAAGGGGTGAAGAGGGTAAAACCTTCAAAAACCATTTAACATTTGAAAAAATACCCGCAATGGCGGATAACACTACAGACGTTTATGATATAATAACTTCAATCAATGATTAGGCGTGTTACATCCAGAAAGGAGGATAAAAGTGATAGAATTATAATATTCCTTAAATAATTGAAGCAATGGAAGAGCAGGACTACCTTGGTTTTACTCTCGAGATTTGGAAGGTTTCACAGGCGCAGGACATTCTATTGAGGGTGGTGGGACGATAGAATATATAATCTGTTAAAGGAAAAAGGGACTCCCTATTCCCACCTAAAAACCAAGACCTTAAAATTATTAGTTGTTTGAAAATGAAGACCCGTACTATCTTTTGCACGGAAAGGAGATGATAGAGATGAAAAGGTATTTCAACTTGGGGATGTTTTTGTCTTTTACAGGGCTTTTTTGCTTATTTGGGCTTAATGTTTATGCAGACAC
>JBHICB010000258.1:0-1660 GCA_046759365.1 Hydrothermarchaeales archaeon (SeqCode) | reverse complement strand
CCAGAGACTCCAAATTCTCTCTATATTCAAAAAAATCTGCCTCCTTTGATGACGTAGAGATAGACCAGAGAGAAGTTGAAGGCATGCTCAAGTACCACGCACTTCAGGCTTCGCTTTATGAAAGAAAAGGAAAATAGTAGGCTTTATTCCCCTTTAGCTATCACTTCTAACCTTGTTTCGCACTCGCCTTTATAAGCAGATACCATTCATAGGTTAAAAAAAGAAAGCTTAGCGTAAAAAGAGTCAGTGTCAATTCTAGGAAGGCCCCGGTATTATAGCCTAGAAACTCCTCAAATGCCCATAGGATCTGGTGAGCTACGAAGGTTCCGCCAGCAAGGGCTGAATAGGTCCACATATTTTTTAAGACCTTTTTTCCAAGAAAGAGTCTTGCTTTTAGAAGGTCATAATCTATCTTATTGAATTTGAAAGCTATATCTAAACCAAAGTACAACAACAATAGTACTAGTAACGAGTTTATGACCTTCACTAAATAAACCAATCCGACCATTTTATACCTCCAGCGAATCTTTCTATCTTCTAATACTTTTATCTATGATCTTATACCAGACAAACGTCATATATGTGAAGCTGAGGATAAACAAAGTCCAAGTGATGTTCATCAAAATCCCTGTTTTCACATTAAGAAACTGCTCAAGCGTCCATACTGGTGAAAAAGTCTATATATAGACTTAGCTAAATTTTTCAAGTTCAAATTCATCATGCAGAGCCTTTGCCGCCTTTTTGGCATCTTTAGTTGAGACGACAAAAGATACGTTGACCTCTGAAGAACCCTGGGCGATCATGAGTACATTTACACCCGCATTTGCGGCAGCGGTAAATATCCTGGCTGCGACACCTTTAGTGCCCCGCATGCCTGCACCAACCACTGCAATGATTGAAACATCATCTTCATGATTTAGAGACTTAAATAAGTGGGTACCTCCAAACTCGTCTTTGATTGCTGCAACTGCTACCTCAGAATCCGATTTTCCGACCAATATGGAAATATTCACTTCTGATGAGGCCTGAGAAATCATAAAAATATTGACATTTGCCTTTCCCAAAGCGCCGAATATTCTTGCTGCGATCCCGGGGATCCCGATCATTCCTGTACCTGTGATATTGACTAATGAAACATCGCTCATCACGCTAACAGCTTTGACTATCTGGTCGGATTTCTCTTGTTCTTTTACTATTAAGGTGCCCTGACCTTCAGGATTAAAAGTATTTTTGACTCTGACAGGAACACCCTTCTCCAGCGCTGGTTCTAACGTCTTGGGGTGGAGTACTTTGGCTCCAAAAAAAGCAAGCTCAATGGCTTCGTTATAAGAAATAATCGGTATTACCCTTGCCTCCTCGACTATCTTGGGATCTGTTGTCATTATCCCCTCTACATCGGTCCAAACCCAGATTTCATCAGCATTCAACGCTGAACCTATAATCGCTGCTGTGTAATCCGAACCCCCCCTTCCCAGAGTAGTTATCCGTCCTTGGGTATCGCCAGCAATGAATCCAGTAACTACTGGAACGCAATCCTTCAATATGGGTTCGAGTACTGTTTTAACATTTTTATGGATCATATCCCAAAGAGGTGCTGCCCTGCCGAACTCAGAGTCGGTTGTGATCCCAGCTTCAAAACCTGTAAACCCTCTTGAATTTA
>JBHICB010000257.1:0-1675 GCA_046759365.1 Hydrothermarchaeales archaeon (SeqCode) | reverse complement strand
TAATGCAACAATTATATCCAAAGCTGGTCTTAAAAGGCTGGGTTTAACTGAGAACATAACACAGACATTGCCAACAGATGTCTTTCCCCCATCAGTAGGCCAGGGCGCCATCGCAGTCATCTCAAGGTCTGATTTTGATGCAATAGATCTCCTCTACAAGATAAATCACAAAAACACCATGGCAGCCGTTACAGCAGAAAGGGCATTGTTGAAGTCCCTTGGAGGGGGATGTCAGGTTCCTATTGGTGTTGTCTCCAATATCAATAAAACAAAGATAAATATAAACGCAGTTGTCTTATCTCCTGATGGTAAATGGAAGGTTACAACTGCCATAAAAGGGGACATCGAAGAAGCCAAAGAGATAGGGAATAAAGCTGCTTTAAAGTTATTACAAGGGGGTGCAGAGGAGATATTAAAAGACGTATACGGTCAAGTCCCCAGCACTGAATAAAACAGAATATATTACAGAGGTTATTGCTAATTCAAATCTAAGTTTTACAATAGTTGATCTATTAATTGGAGGAATCTTGTGTCTTTTACCCATCTAAAATCAAAAAAGAAAAAATCCGGTGGCCTGAAAAGGAGGCGCAGAACAAAAAGAAAGTTCGAGATTGGTAGCGGACACCCAGAGATTAAAATCGGAGGGAGGAAGACAAAGGTAGAGAGAATGAGGGGGGGCAAGCGCAAGATAAAACTGATGATAGCCGAAGATGCAAATATCTTGGATCCCAAGACCAAAGAATCCAAGAAAGTAAAGATTTTAAAGGTACTAGAAAACTCTGCAAACCCCCACTACGTTCGACGAAACATCATAACAAAAGGGGCCATAATCGAGACAGAGATTGGAAAAGCCAAAGTGACTTCGAGATTGGGCCAAGATGGCAATATCAACGGCATTCTTTTAAGTTAGGTTTTTTTTAGGCAACGCTTTTTAACAGTAAACCGAAAATATCAGATAGCAGTTGGATTGCTGTATCTTTTCTTATACAAAGTAAATGGCGATGAGGAAATGCTGCTATGATAAAAAACTCGAATTATTTAAAACACATTTTGGATTCTTACAAGTACAAAAGAGAAGAGATCAAAGCAAGGCTTAAGGAATTCGAAAAAGTTGGGGAAGAAGGAGATGAGAGGATTTTTACCGAGCTGTGCTTCTGCATTCTTACACCTCAATCAAAAGCTAAAGTATGTGACTCGGCTGTCCAAAATCTTGTGAAAACCAACATGCTTTTTGAGGGAACGGCAGAAGAGATCAGGCTTTATTTGGCTGGTGTAAGGTTTCCAAATAACAAAGCCAGATACATATCCGAAGCCCGGAAATTGTTTACTGCCAGAGGTGGATTGAAGATAAAAGATGAGATGGGGAGTTTTGATGATGACAGAGAGCTTAGGAGATGGCTTGTGTCCAAAATCCGGGGTTTAGGTTACAAAGAGGCCAGCCATTTTTTGAGGAACATCGGGAGAGGGGCAGATCTGGCCATCCTGGATAGACATATTTTAAAGAACCTTACGTTATTGGGTGTTATTGATGAAGAAAAGGCAGTTTCCAATAAGGCGTATTTAGAGATCGAATCAAGGATGCTCCAATTTTCTAAAGAGGTCAACATATCACTAGCAGAGCTTGACTTTTTGTTATGGTCAGAAGAGACAGGAGAGATATTCAAGTAGCTTTTAA
>JBHICB010000256.1:0-1688 GCA_046759365.1 Hydrothermarchaeales archaeon (SeqCode) | reverse complement strand
AACACGTTTCTCCGGGCATTGTTGAGGCATATGGTCGTCAAACGGGGTGAATACATCATCTTGGATACCGAAGCTGGTTTGGAGCATATCGGGAGAGGGATAGCGAAAAAATTCGATCTCATGGCTGTCATAGTTGAACCCAGTCTAAAGGCCATAGAGGCTGCCAATAGGATATACGACCTTTCCTTAGAAATGGGAATCCAGAGGATTTACGCTGTCGGAAATAAGGTAAATTCTGAAAAGCAGATCGAGTATATAAAAAACAAATTAAAATTTGAGCCCCTCGGTTTCATACCATTCGATGAAGCTGTCATAGAAGCTGATATGCAGGATACCACGATATGGGGGAATGATTCAAAGGCACTTAATGCGATAGTCGATATATCTGAAAAGATAGCGGAGATTAAGTAATTATGTTTTACATTTTTTTTTACAAAGTTAATCTATGATTTTAATCAGATGCTATCTTAATTTAAGATAACTGAGAGAAGGTGAAATGATATGCCAATGACCGTGGGTTTTATAGGACATTCTGACAGGGGACCGGTAAATGAGCCCCTTATGATTGTAAGATGGGGATAGTTTATAGTCAAATTCGGGAGTTTTTCGAAAGCGAAGAATCTTGCGTATGGAGTTCATGGATTCTTCAATAATGGTGGTAAAATGCTTATGTCATAAATGTTGCAGAGGATGAAAATGGAAAGCTGGACATAGAATTTGGACTAAAGGCGTTTGATGAAATTGATGAAATAGAGTTTGTAGTGGCACCAGGCCAAACTGATGCAGAAGTCCACGATGCGATGCTGGATCATTGCAGAGAGCATAAAAATAGATTTGCAATCCTAGACCTTATTGGTGAGGTAGAGGAAGAGACGGAAGAGGAGAAGGAGATCGAAGGGGGCGAGGAAGAAACAGAGGCTGAAAAAGACGAAGATATAGAAACAGAAGAAGAGGAGGAAGAACCAACGGGAATTTATGCTTTGCCCGAACTAGAAGACATGGAGCACGGTGTCTACCTATTTCCATGGTTATGGGTAAAAGACCCAATAGGAAAGCATGATGATCCGAGAGAGGATTATGTTAAAATCCCTGCTAGTGGCCACGTAGCAGGGCTTTATGCAAGTGCAGAAGAAGGCTCACGCAATCCCCCTATTGATAAAAAGATCCAAGGAGTTGTCTCTCTGACCTATAAACTCACAGATGTGGAACAAAGAGCCCTTAATGAGAAGGGCATTGAATGTGTAAGGTTCCATCCTAAAGAGCTAATAGCGATTGGTAGTCATGAGAGATTTTACGACAGTAACATTTGAATCATTCAATCTCTTTAAATTCTAGCTCATCCCCTACTCTGACATCTTTATCTTCCGCTATTCCTTGGTTGACCTCTGATACCCATTTGCAGTTTACTTTAGGGTTATATAATCTCCATGGCTTTAGAATCCCGACATCCACTACTTTCAGATCTTTATCTATAAAGATGAGATCAATGGGGAATCGCATAAAAAACCCATGAACTGCCCTCGAACTACTCCAAGATGGAAACTCTATTAAAAGTCCTTCGTCCTTAGGCATCGCCCATTTAAACATTAAGCCCAATCCTCTGGAGAAGAAACTTTTGGCAATGTTACAATGACATACAATATTTCCATTCTTTCTAACACGTATCTCGTACCTCATGAAACCGCCAA
>JBHICB010000255.1:0-1703 GCA_046759365.1 Hydrothermarchaeales archaeon (SeqCode) | reverse complement strand
AAGTGGCCATGGGTTTAACATCAACCACCTCTTGATAATCCGACCGTTCTTCTTTTAATTGGATGGATACATACAGATTGTCAAGGTTCGATTTTGGGGTTATCGTGACTGTTAATATCTGAGTTCCTGTAACTTCGAAATAAGATATATCAACTTCCCTCTTAATGGAAATCGGAACGAACTCCTTCTTCTTGACGCCGGTCTGTATGTGCATTCCCACCCCAGTCTCCATTGGGATGTCGCGTCCTACCACAATATATGGTTCCTTTGATACTAATTCTCCCCCCTCTGACCCGACATATCTGATAATGTCAGGGTTCTTGGGATCAAATATGAGTCTCACTTCCTTGATGCTTTCGCCCGATTCGTCAGGCCAATTTTGAACCCAAAACCCGACATCGTTTTGTGTGGTGTATTCGCCGGCTTCAAAGGTACTTGACTCAGTATTCAAGGCTTTCCAGGCATCTATACGGAATTCGACCTCGTTTTTTTCAGAAGCATAAACTATACTGGGCACTGCCAAAATCGCAATTATTACGACGGATATAACAAAATATTTCTTATCCATCTATTATCTCCTTTCTAACATTATATTTACATTTTGCCTTCACCATTATTAAAGTTATTCAAGACCCAGGTTCACATATAAACCTTCAAGCCAGTTTCAGTTGGCAATAAAAATATAAATGCCAACATTTAATTGTAACTACGGGGCTTAAATGACACAAAAATCTGCAATGGTAATTGGAGGCGGTATAACAGGCATGCAGGCATCTTTAGATCTTGCAGACATGGGCTACAAGGTCTACCTCGTGGAGAAAAACCCAAGTATCGGGGGGAACATGGCAAAACTTGACAAAACATTCCCCACGCTGGACTGCGCTGCCTGCACCATAACACCAAAACTTGTAGACACAGGAAGCCACCCCAACATAGAGCTTCTAACATACAGCGAAGTAAAAAAGATAAAAGGAGAAGCTGGCAGATTCAAAGTCAAGGTCTTGAAAAAAACCAGGTACGTGGACGTTGAAAAATGCACAGGATGCGGAGCATGCGTGCAGGCATGTGTCCTTAATGGTAAGATAAAAGACGAGCACAATGAGGGGATGGGCAAAAGAGGGGCAGCATATATCCCGTTCCCGCAGGCAGTTCCACTAAAGGCGACAATAGACCCGGAGCGCTGCCTATTTTTAACTAAAGGAAAATGCACCCAAAATTGCATCAAAGTATGCGGACCAGAAGCCATTGACTATGAAATAAAGGACAAAGAAGTTGAACTAAACGTAGGCACCATCATCATCGCTACAGGTTTCAAACTGGAGGACCCGGCCAAGAAGCCAGAATACGGATTCGGAGTTTATGACAACGTCATTACAAGCATGCAGTTAGAGAGGCTTCTAAGTCCCTCAGGACCTACATGCGGAGAAGTGGAAAGACCATCAGATGAAAAGCACCCGAAAAAAGTAGCCTTCCTGCAGTGCGTCTGCTCAAGAGATACAAACACCAACATATACTGCTCAAGATACTGCTGCATGCAGGCCATAAAAGAAGCCATACTCTTAAAAGAACACGATAAAGAGGTCGAGGTAACCATCTTTTACATAGATATAAGAGCCTTCGGCAAAGGCTATGAGGAGCTCTACAACAGGGGCAAATCCGAGTTCGGAATAAAATTTGTAAAAGGCCGTGCGGCTGAAATCGTC
>JBHICB010000254.1:0-1711 GCA_046759365.1 Hydrothermarchaeales archaeon (SeqCode) | reverse complement strand
AGACAGCAATTTCTCTACTCCTGATCTAGGACTTCACTTGGGAATGTACACCTTTCCCCATACCCTCCAAGATGTATTGAAAAATGACATCCCAATTGATAAAGCGATTTACAGCCATCCGAGTGGGGTTGAGATACTCCCTTCATCATTATCATTCGGGGAGGTAGATGTTGATATCCGAGGTCTTAAAAATTATCTTCAGGATTTAACTGACTATGAATATATTTTTATAGATTCTCCTCCTGGTTTGGGAAGAGAAATCTTACCGATTTTGGATATCTGCGATGAACTTTTGATTGTGACAAACCCCGAAATTCCGGCGATTACCGACGGCCTTAGGGCTGTTGAGATATCCAAAAGGGAGAATGTCCCCATCCTGGGGATTGTTCTGAATAAGATTAGGGGGGAAAAATATGAACTCTCTGTTTCTGAAATTGGCTCAATTTTCGATTTTCCTCTGGTCGCCACTATACCTGAAGATGCCAAAGTTCGAGAGAGCGTGGCCCTTGGCAACCCAGTTGCGTTGAATCACCCCTACTCTCCCGCTGCGGTAGAATTCGCAAAGTTTGGCGGATACTTGGTAGGTGAAGAATATCAAATAGGATTTTTTGCCAAGTTAATGAATTGGCTTGAAAATATTAAAAGAAAAGTCTCCCTAAAAGGTGAGATACAAATAAAAGCCATGGAAAGGCCTGTCGCAATAGAAGCAAGACCTATAAAGAAAAGAACTAAGAGGTCTATAAATTATGAAGTCTTAAGTTGGCAGGAGCTACGTGAATTAGCAAGGAAAAGGGACATCAAGGCTTCTGGAAAGGGTGTAACAAGACAGATGATCGAAGATGAATTGATAAAGCAGGATGCGGGGGTAAGGAGAGAACCTATGGAGATCGAGGAGGTCTCGGAGGAGGAGATAGAGGTTGGATATCCTAAATATTTGCACGCGCCGTACAAAACGAAGCCCCCACAGGAATTGGAGGGTATGAAGGTGAATGTGATCATGGGAATAAAAGGAGCTTATGAAGAGAAGTTGGTCAAAGCTGGATATAAAACTGTAGGAGATCTAGCTAGTGCGTCTATAACTGAAGTTGCCAGTGAAACGGGTTTAAGAGAACCATACGCTGAGTATTTAATTTCTGCAGCCAAAGCCATAGTTGAATCGACAGATTAAATTTAATAGTGAGAATAGAATTTAAAGATTGGTTGGATTTGGAGAATCTAAAATGCCGAAAAACTCTGAAAATGAGGATGTTCACCTTAAAGGAAGGCTAAAGGAGTTGATTGAGGAGCTTGAGATAGATCTAAAAAAGAAGGAGAAACACCTGAAAGACTACAAAAGAAAAGCTGCAAACATGGAAGGTGAAATAAGAGAACTTAAGTCCCAATTAAAATTTTCAGAGGCTGTAATAGACCACCAATATTCAAGAATAGAAGAGATTGAAAGCTACGAAAAAAGGGTGAGCGGACTAGAAAAAGAGAAGGCTGAAAAAGAAAACCTTCTGCTTAAGTCACAAAAGAAGGTTGATTCATTATCCTCTACTAAAAATACTCTTGAAAAAGATTTGTCTGAAAAAGGAGAGAAAATTGAAAGCTACGAAAAAAGACTGGACAGCCTAGAAAAAGAGAAGGCTGAAAAAGAGAGTCTTGTGTCAGTGTTACAAAGGCAGATTGAGGAGTTACAAAAGCAGGTTGGTTCTTTATCCACAACTAAAGA
>JBHICB010000253.1:0-1714 GCA_046759365.1 Hydrothermarchaeales archaeon (SeqCode) | reverse complement strand
ATATAAACACCTCCATTCATATCAAATGCCTGAAATCCAAAAATCAAAACAAGCAGGGTGGGTGGCATAGACAAACAAGCCTGCCCTCGAACGAAGTGAAGGGTTTGTCCGTGTTGTCCCCCCTCACTCTAATATAGCACGGACAAACGAGTTTGTCCATGCCACACTGTCTAAGATTATAATTCAAATGGACGACCAAAGTATGTCAATACCGACAACGCCATCAGGTAAACGCTTATGAGAGACTGTACGCCTGCAACTGTCCGCACCCACCCAGTTGCCCGTAGTGTATACTCCTTCCCCTGCATCCTAACAATCCAATGGCCTGCATTGATTTCTCTCCAGCCAATGCGGAATGCTGATAGCATGCTGAAATAGAAAGCGAAACAACTCGTCCAGCGCGGTTCACTAGCGCAGAGTCTAACAGGCACTTTTTGTCCATCGACCTTGAGCACCCGGTCTTCCTGCCAAACCTTCCAAATCCCGGCTCGCCCTTGTGTATTTTTTAAAGCAATCTCGTATAGGACCGAGAAAAAGATCGTAAGGAAAATCATAATCCATAGTGGTCGACCTGGAGACATGCCATAATCTGACGTTACCTCAAATAGTATACATTTGAAGAGACCCTTTATTACACCTCCTATGTCTTCTTCGCCCCGCATCTGTTTTCGCGTCCTGGTATACTCAATTGCATATGTTATCTCCCGCTCCTGTCGGCGATATCCTGCCACCTTAAAGGCCTTACGCAGCTCCACCAGTGATGTCGGTGAATCCTCATACCGCATCTTGGAGAGGTTCTTTGCATGAGCAATATCTGGAATTAGGGGGAGGACACCAGGTTTGAGCTCAAACCTCACAGCATCTAAATTAGTCCCCCGCAAGTTCACCTTACGCAGGGCGGCATCATACAAGTCGGCCCCGCTCAGGTTGGCATGCCAGAAGTTAGCCTTTCCTGCAAATTGGGCAGATCTGAAGTTAGCCTTTCCTGCAAATTGGGCAGACCTGAAGTTAGCCTCTCCAGCAAATCGGGCTCTTCGGAAGTTAACAGAGTCTTTAAAAAAAATTATACATGTATCTAATGAAAAAAGGTTGTTTGTTATTATGTTTTTCTCGATAACAGAATTGGTTATCCTAATCTTCCCTTTAACCAGAACTATTTTATGCTTTTTATAAGGGAAATTTTTTTTAACACGATTGACATAAGCAATTTCATCATGGCTTAATAATTCCTTTTCTGTTGCTTCATCGAAGGAGTAGGTGGGAAAGAATTTGGGATTAGTAAAATCAATATCTCCTTTTATTTCGGCAAACTCTATATCAATATCCTTTCCCTCGCCCATGGCTCTGAGAAGTTCGTTCAGACACTCTCCTTCTATCTTCGGTATATTTTCTTGATTCCTCTTAAAAAGTGCTTCTATTGCCTTCTTATATAGTTCATCAGTTGATAAATTTAGTAATTTATCTTTTTCTTTATTGGACATAATTCCACTAAAAATCAAGAGTTGCCTAGATTTACGATAATATATCTTTTTTTTGAGGTCTTTAGGAAATTTGACCACATCAGGCAGTATTGCCATTTTTACAGAGGCCACTCCTATGCCGTGAATCTTAAAAATATTATCAGGGTCCTCACTCTGGTTGCAGGAGGCGTGGAGGGGGTTGGTGGTGGTAAAAAGTGCCTGAAAAGTGATGATGATTATTAAGAGGAAAAATG
>JBHICB010000252.1:0-1735 GCA_046759365.1 Hydrothermarchaeales archaeon (SeqCode) | reverse complement strand
TGAATTAGAGCAGTTAAAAAAGTCTAAATAGATTTACGAATTCAAATCATAAGCTGTCGCCTTCTCCCCCAAAAGGGCGGCACGCTCCTCTCCCTTCTTTCCCTAACCAGGTGATTATCCTGCCATTATTGCGCTATTCTGTCCCTTCCTGTATAATATAAGACAGATAACCACTAAAATCCCACCTATGATGTAGCGTTTATCTTATCCCTCAACACATCTGAACACCGAAAAATGACCTTCCTCCTCGCTCTCAATATTAAATCATCTCCAGTCTGAGGGTTCCTTAGCTGGCGTTCCGTCTTTTCCTTCACACAGAATTTTCCAAATCCACTGATCAGGATGTCCTCGTCATTTTCCAGGGTCTTTTTGATGATCTCCAGGAGACTTTCCACAAGATAAACAGATTCTTTCTTACTGAATACTGTTCCTCTCCCAATGCTGGCCAGGTTCTTGACAATGTGCTCTTTTCTGAGTGCCACGGTTTCTAAGGTGCCCCTTTCCTGCTTTTCTTGCGCTTCCGTTATTCATCAGCAAAATAATATTTATAGGAGATTTCAAAGACTCAATGTTCTTGCCTTGCACGAACAGTATATCGAAACGTTGATTTAAAAAAAATTCTCATTTATCGAGTAGGTTCAGCTTCATGGTAATATTATTTTTGATCCAATGGCCGTCCCACCACTCAATGGGATTAACGTAAGTGCCATTCACAAGAACAGCAAAATGAAGATGATCCCCACCGGCCAGACCCGTCTGTCCCGAATAACCAATAATATCCCCCTTTTTTACGTATTGATCCGGTTTGACCTCAATCTTGCTTAGATGCCCATACATGGAGGTTACGCCCTGGCCGTGGTCAATTAAGACAGAAAGGCCATATATCCCATTCCTTTCTGCAAAGATGACGTTTCCATGGTTGGCGGCTGGGACCGGGGAGGTGGCAAGGGAAGCCAAGTCAACTCCTAAATGAAATTGTTCATCAATCTTTTTTCCACGGTAATAGTAGGTGCGGCGGTTGCCGAATTTTGACATGGTGGCCGCTTTATTCATTCTCAACCAGGAGCCTTCCCAAAGCCTTTCGGGATTGGTTTTGTTTTTAAGGTCATTGAAAATCCGATGACTTTCCTTCCTTAAGTCACTATTTATTTTAATGTATTTTTCTATATCACTCTTTTCGTTCTCCAGTGGATAAAAAGAAAAATAGGGTAGAACACGCCTCAGGAATTTATCGGTAATATTTATTCTGTTTTTGCGGAATCGTTTTTTACGGATGTGATGATAAAAGGTGGCCCTCTGTTCGTTCCCGGCCCTGTCCTTGGCCCAGAGGTAAACAGAGACCTTTGAGTCTGAGTCGTGGGGAAAAGCAAAATAGCACACATACATCCCCTTTTGTGTATCTCCTGCCTCAGGAAAACCAGGGAAAAAGAGATCATCAATGAACACACCGCTCTCGAACGTGTCCGAAGATGCCTGGTAGACCAGCAGGCTTGTCCCTCCTTGGTTAATATTGTGCATACGACTGATCGTTCGGATCGCCGGTGGGATGGTGTCGACGATCATCTTGTGGCTGCTCTGGGACATATTTCCGTCACCCCCACTTCTTCTCGAGTAATCCCAAACACTTATATTGAGATCCATACGGCCCTGGACCAGATTCAGCTGGGAAGGATCGACAAGGATCTCCCTCTCATAACGACGAATGCCTTTTCGTTTCAACAGGCCTTTATGGGGA
>JBHICB010000251.1:0-1750 GCA_046759365.1 Hydrothermarchaeales archaeon (SeqCode) | reverse complement strand
TGATACATATCCCCTCAGACGCTCTACGACTTGATCTTGACCAACAATGTCCTTAACTTTGTCAGGCCGATACTTCTCAACCCAGATCTCTTCGACCATCTCACTTCCTCACATAGCTATCAATCAAAGCCTATATATCATTTTCTCATTTATGGCAAAAAAAGAGCGTCATTCAGACCTATAGCTCTACTGACCAAACTTTTAAAAACAGAAGAAACCTTTTTTTACTGATTTTAGATTATAAGTCCAGTGATATCTATGATAGAGCAAGCTGAGAGGGGTATAAAATTCAAGGAATTAGAAGAGAAGATCCAGAAGTGGTGGGAAGAAAACCACATCTACGATAAGTGTAAGAGTCATCGAAAAGAAAGTCAAAAATACTACTTTCTGGACGGCCCACCCTATGCCTCAGGATCAATACATCTCGGCACGGCTTGGAACAAGATAATAAAAGACGCCGTTGTGCGCTATCTCAGCATGAAAGGCTTAAATGTCAGAAGACAGGCCGGCTGGGACTGCCACGGCTTGCCCATTGAGCTTAAAGTTGAGGAGAAGCTTGGAATAAAAAATAAGCATGAGATAGAAGAACTAGGGGAGGGAAAGTTCATTGAAGAATGTGAGAAGTGGGCCCATGAACACATTGAGATTATGACAAAGCAGTTCTCCAGACTGGGGGTATGGATGGACTGGGACAGGCCCTACAAGACACTAAATAATGAATATATAGAAGCTGCGTGGTGGACTATCAAGAAGGCCAAAGAGAAAGGCTTATTGACCAATGACCTTGGAGTTGTTACATGGTGTCCCAGATGCGAGACAGCTCTGGCAAACGTTGAGATCGAATTCCAAGAGAGAGTGGACCCTTCAATTTATGTTAAGTTCCCAGTAGTAGGAAAGGAAAATGAATACCTACTGATCTGGACCACAACCCCCTGGACCCTCATAGGCAACCTGGCAATAATGGTACATCCAGATTTTGAGTATGCAAAGGTAAGGACGAAGGAAGGAGACCTGATACTCGCCAATGCCCTAGTCGATATACTAGAAGATGAACTTGACCTTGATTACGAGATAATAGATGTTATGAACGGTAAGGACCTGAAGGGTCTAAGATACAAAAACCCTCTCGAGGATGTCATCGAAATCTCACCCTCTGAAAACGCTTATTCAGTCATATTGGCAGACTTTGTAAGCCTGGAGGAAGGCACGGGTTGTGTTCATTCCGCGCCGGGACACGGCCCAGAAGACTTCGAAGCCTGCAAACCCTATAACATAGAGCCCATCTCCCCTGTTGATGCACGAGGAGCTTTCACCAAAGAGGCAGGAAAATTCGCTGGCCTTATTGTAAAAAAAGATGACAAGACTATCCTAAAAGAGCTGGAAGAGAGGGGGGTGCTGCTACTCTCGACGCAGATATCCCATAGATACGGCCACTGCTGGCGCTGCAAGAGCCCGATAATCTACAGGGCAACCAAACAGTGGTTTATCAAGGTCTCAACACTTATTGACAGGATGCTTGAAGAAACAGAGAAAGTAGAATGGGTCCCAGAATGGGCAGGTTCTTCAAGATTCAAAGACTGGATTGAGAATATAAAAGACTGGACCATCTCGAGGCAGAGGTATTGGGGCATACCTCTCCCCCTCTGGGTCTGCAAGGAGTGCGGCAATATTGAGGCCATTGGCTCTAGAAAAGAGCTGGAAGAAAAAGGCTTCAAGATCGATGATATGCACAAGCCCTTTGTGGATAAAA
>JBHICB010000250.1:0-1763 GCA_046759365.1 Hydrothermarchaeales archaeon (SeqCode) | reverse complement strand
GTAAAAAGGCTTCTCGGTCCCGACGTAACTGTCATAGTAGAAAGCGATCTTGCTGCATTCGCTGCACTGAAGGTATTTGGCCATCAGGATTTCCTCCGCTTATCATCAAACTTTGTATGCATCTGCAATTTTCTGGTGCCCTCCGTTTTCTCGGCAGGGCTCTTCGCGATATAGTCCAAGGGCTCTCATCACAGGGGAATCTTGGACGGAGAACAGGATCATCTCCTGTCGGCATTCGTTGGCATGTTCGTGCCAGGCCCAAGGGGGCACGACAAAGAGATTGCCCTGGTCTGTGGCTCCAAGGGAAGAAGGCTCGAAGTGATGTTCCACAACGCAACCAGGTGCATTTTGGCTAGCTCTTGATAGATCTCGCCAAGCCCCTCTGTTTTGTCCCTTGCCGACGCTTTGGTCTCAGCCATCGTTCACCTCCACCGGGGAAAATAGCAGAATAGAAACCCTCTTTCTATAGAGCATCCCCGCATCAGAAAGGGAGTTGGCTTGGAAAACAAGTCCGGGATAGAGGCTGGATCGCGTTGTATAGAATGCCGTTGGAAATGTCGTGTCACACCCTGCTTGCCCCAAACAATTAGGAAAGTCGGCTGATAGGTTTGCCCGGGATTTAGTGTGGCGTGTCCTTCTCGGTCATTTTTCAAGTAATCCCTTTAAGAAAGGATAGATGATATGCGCGACTATCTGATTGCCTTTTCTGGTCAAATGGGCCTGATCCACAAAAAGCCTTCGGTTCTTCTCCTTCCTCATGAGAGGAAGCAGATCAAGAAATGGAACATTTTCTTTCTTTGCGAACATCGACAGTTGCCTCTGTGGGTAGTCTATAAACAGATCTGTCAAGCTTGTGTGGACCTGAAGGCTTACAGGAAAAAGGACCACCGCAAACTTGACTCCCTTTTTTACGTATAGATCTCTTATTTCCATAATGGCGGGATAAACCAATCTTTTGAAAGAAGGATACCATGCAGCTCCCCAGTCAAACCTCGCCTCTCTAACTGTCTGTCGGAATTGCCCCAGGTCATCTTTCCAGGCGTCTGAGTTGAATCTGGCAATCCAGTCAAATCGTTCCGAATATATATCCCCTCTTTTAGTCCGCCAAGCGACGTAGGCTTGCTTGATGTAGTGGGTAAACGCTAGGTGTCTCAAAGGAGAATGGCTTAAAAAATTAAAGAGCTGATCCTGATTCTCTCCTAAAAAACCCTGTGGTGGGCGTGAGTCATTAAGGTACAATCCTGTGATTATGAGTTCCGGCTTATACCTGTCGAAGCGGTTGTGTCTTGCCTGAAGTATATATTGCTTTACCCCCACGTCTGTTGTACCAGCGTTGATAATTTCTACACTATGACCATCTTTTCGAAACTGACCTTCTAGGAGTGCTGTAAATGTCTCTTTTTGTTGCACGTACCCGTTAAAAACAACGGAGTCCCCTATAAAAACAATCCTCTGAGCAGGAGATGCTTTTAGCTCCGGTCCTCTGAATCCCTCTGAGTTAATCTCTACCATGATTGGATTGTCTTGCCCCATGTGCCATCCTCTAGAGTTTAGCTTGATACGGAAGACCCCGTTTCTGTCAAAGTAAAAATTATCATGGATTTTTGGACCGTAGGTTTGGCGCGACTTCCAAAGAAACAATCGGCTTAACGCTTCGGCAGCTATTAGTGTCAGAAGTATGCTTCCGATGACTAGGATTCCTTTGCTGCAGCCTTTAAGGAAAGGCACTTGAATAGAATTTTTCCCCACTCGCTATTTCCTCA
>JBHICB010000249.1:0-1767 GCA_046759365.1 Hydrothermarchaeales archaeon (SeqCode) | reverse complement strand
TGATACCTCCAACCTAAATCAATTGGAACCTCTGGATACTCAATTGTCCAAGTCGACAGCCAGAAAGGTCGTAATAGACCACCATGCCATGCATGAAGATACACAAAATATTGCGGATTTTTACATAGTTGATGAAAGTGCCTCTTCTTGTACTGAGCTGATCTATACATTCTTTAAAGAGAGTGGCGTTGATGTGGACATAGAAATTGGAGAGGCCATATTGCTCGGAATAATTGCCGACACCGCCCACCTAAAGTTTGCCTCGCACAAAACCCTTAAAATTGTAAACGAAATTCTAGGCCTAGAAGGTTTTGATTACAATAAAGTATTAAAGATTCTTCAGGTGCCTGAAGACGCATCCAGAAGGATCGCCCATCTAAAGGCAGCCCAGAGGATGGATATACACCGGGTAAAAGGTTGGGTCATAGTTACCTCCTTTGTCAGCTCATATAACGCCTCTGCAGCCCATTCACTTCTATATCTGGGGGCAGATATAGCATTTGTCGCGTCTGTTGATAAGAAGGAAATACAAGTCAGTTCTAGAGCCACACCGTATTTTCTAAATAAAACTGGCATACATTTGGGTAAAGATATCATGCCAAAAATTGGGAGGATTATCAATGGGGGTGGTGGGGGGCATGCCGGTGCCGCAGGTGCGAAGGGAGAGGGAAGCGATGTAAATGAAATACTCAAAGAGTGCGTGGAAGTTGTAAAAGAAAAGTTAGATTGAGATTGTTTTTACTCTCGCTGAGAAACCTTGAAAGTTAGCTTTGGCTGCACAATCCTTTTGTGATATGAATATATTAGATTGGAGAAATGAAAGAGATAGTAAGATAGTATTAAACAGGAACAAAGGTTTGATGGACTGTGCAAGAGAACGTTAAAAAGCTGTTGGAGAAACAAGGCTACAGAATCATAGGAGGGCATTCTGCAGTAAAAACATGCCATTGGTTGAAGGAGAGTTTGATCAACAACAGGTCTTGTTACAAAGAGAAGTTTTATGGGATAAAAAGCCATCGCTGTCTTCAGATGACCCCCAGCGTGGCGTGGTGTCAGCATAGATGTGTTTTCTGCTGGAGACCCATAGAGCATACCATTGGCTCTGAAATGGAATTTGAAGCGGACGACCCCAATTTTATCATAGAAAATGCGATTAAAGAGCAGAGGCGTTTGCTAAGCGGTTACTGGGGGAATGAAAAGGTCGATGAAAGTAAGTTGAAACAGGCAAATGATCCAAGACATGCAGCTATCTCTTTGGCAGGAGAACCCACTACTTATCCTATGATCGGAGATTTGATTGAAAACTTCCACAGCAGAGGCTTTACAACTTACCTAGTGACAAACGGCATGAAACCAAAAGTTTTGGAAGAAATAGAAAAACCTACTCAACTCTATTTATCTTTGGAGGCATATGATAGAAAGCTTTACAAGAGGATCAACAATCCCCAGGTGAAGGACGGTTGGGAGAGATTAAACAAAAGCCTGGAAATATTAAATAGCATAAAGACAAAAAAGGTCGTCAGGATAACTTTGGTTAGAGGTTTCAATCTGGACAAACCCAAAAAATTTGCCCCTTTGATAGAGAAGGCTCAGCCGGATTATGTAGAGCCAAAGGGTTATGTGCATGTGGGATATTCCAGAAGGAGGCTTTTAAGAGAAGATATGCCGTCCTTTGAAGAGGTCCAGAGGTTTGCAGTAGTATTATCAGAGGAAACTGGCTACGATATTAAGGATTCGTCCAAGGACAGCAAGGTCGTCCTTTTGTCA
>JBHICB010000248.1:0-1785 GCA_046759365.1 Hydrothermarchaeales archaeon (SeqCode) | reverse complement strand
ACCTGCGATTGCAGTCTTAATGACATTTTCTGGAAGGACTTTTTTCGGGATTCCAATTTTAACAAACTTCTTAGCTATTCCTATACTAATCTTTCCTGCCGCCATCGCCTATGCCATAGCTAAACACAATCTCTTTGACGTGGATGTGTTCATCAAGAGGACTGTCGGTTACATTATAATGACTATTATTGTGGGTGCAGCCTACTTTGGTATACAGACGACTTTAAGCACGTTTGTCTTACGCCCGGTCTTGGGTGATAGTGCGGAAAAGGTCTATCCGCTTATCTTTGCCCTGCTGGTGGTTTTTCTCTTTAACCCCCTGAACCGGAGGGTTCAGGAACTTGTGGATAAGTTGTTCTACAGAAAGAAGTTTGATTATAAGGGTGCGGTTACGTCCATAAGTGATAAGCTTAGATCTATGTTGAGCCAGAATGCAATTATTATGCACCTCATAAATACTGTCAGGAAGGATATGTTTGTGGATACGGCGAGCGTGGTCCTGCTTGATTCTACAAATAAGTTATGCAAGACAACCTTTCTAGACGATGTGTCTGACAAGTCAGAAAATCAAACAAAAGATATAACTGTTGCCTACGATGACCCTCTCCTCACCCTGCTTACGAGTAAGAAGAAGATGATTACCAAATACGAAATAGCGGAAGACCCTCGTTATGCAGATGTTAAAGAGGCGTGTGGTAAGAGCTTCCTGGAGTTGGATGCAAGCCTCGTTATACCTCTCATCTACAAGGATGAGGTCAAAGGAGTCTTTACCCTGGGTCATAAAAAATCCGGACATTTTTATTCAAGGGATGATATTGACCTGCTGGAAACCCTGGCCAATCAGGGGACTGTGGCAATTGAAAATGCCAGATTGTTTGAAGAGAATCTGGAAAAAGGGAGGATGGAAGAGGAACTGAAGATTGGCCATGATATTCAGATGAGTATGTTGCCCGAGAAGGCCCCGGAGATAGAAGGATTTAAGATTGCGGCAAGGTCCATCCCGGCCAGAGAGGTGGGAGGAGATTTCTATGATTTTATCGAGATCAGGAGCAGCGAAGCAGATGATAGATTAGCTATTGTAATTGGCGATGTCTCCGGAAAGGGGGTATCGGCCGGTCTGGTAATGGCTGCCTCAAGGAGCACTTACCGGGCTCTATCAGCCCAAGATCCCTCTGTTGAGAAGGTGATATCTTTAGGAAATCAGCGTTTAAATAACGATATAAAGAAGGGGATGTTTGTGGCCCTTATTTATGCGGTTCTTTCACCCGGTGAAAGGACTCTAACACTCTCTAATGCCGGTCAAACCCAGCCCATAATCTGTACCGACGGAGAATCCAAGCCTTCTTATATTGTTACCGATGGGGATACGTTTCCGCAGGGGATCGTCAAGGATTGCCAATATTTAGAGAAGCAGGTGAAGTTGAAGGAAGGGAGTACTGTGGTTTTTTACACTGATGGAGTGGTGGAGGCTATGAATGAGAAGGAAGAAATGTATGGATTTGAAAGATTAATGGCCGCTATAGATGAAGGAAGAGGATTGGATGCCAACTCCCTGTTGGAAAAGCTTATGGGTGACGTAACGCTTTTTGTGGGAGGTGCAAAGCAACATGATGATTTGACTCTTATAGTGGTAAAGGTGGAATAGTAGGTAAATAGGTAATAGATAGTAAAAGTAGATAGTAGAAAGTAGATAGTAAATAGTAGGCAGCCCGCCCCCATTCCTCCCCATAGCCCCAGCATCTTGCTTTCGCAGCGTGCCGCTACGGTGCAAGAAAGCGCAGGGGC
>JBHICB010000247.1:0-1789 GCA_046759365.1 Hydrothermarchaeales archaeon (SeqCode) | reverse complement strand
CGTTTTCTTTATTTGAATAAGACATGTTATAACGGACTTTATAGAGTCAACTCAAAGGGGAAGTTCAACGTGCCCATGGGGAGGTACAAGAACCCCAGTATTTTGATGGAGGATAAGTTAAAGGAGGCCAGTGAGCTGTTGCAAGGTGTGACCATCAAGTTACAGGATTTTTGGGGGGTTTTAAACGATGCCAACAAGAGAGATTTTGTCTATTTTGATCCGCCTTATTACCCCTTATCGTCTACAGCCAACTTTACCGGATACACTCCCCATAATTTTCTAGAAGAGGAGCAGACTCGTCTTGCCGATGTTTATAGAAAGTTGAACAAAAAAGGCTGTTTGCTCATGGAAAGTAACAGTGATACAAAGCTTATAAATGAACTATATGAAGGATTCAAAAAAGAGATAGTTAAAGCAAGGAGGATGATTAACAGTGATGCTACAAAGAGAGGAGCGATAAACGAGGTTCTTATCTTAAACTATGAAGAGGATTCCGATGTCTAGATCGATATTAGATGAAGACTGGGAAGGGATCTTTGAGAGCTATGTAGATACTTCTAAAGACATCAATTTGGTCCATACTAATCAGATCAAAAACCGTTCCAGAAAAGACCTAAGACTGATGACGAAATTCGATAACTATGATTCTCAACCTGATATCTTTAAAAGATACGGCTATTTTATATTGCCTCTGAAAAACAGGGGCAATTTTGCATTGGTTCGAGGAGATGGATTCGAAAGACTTGAAGATATAGACACTGATCCTAATATCTACGTTTCTCGATTAGGAGAACAACTTGTCTCACTTTCAAAAGGGCATGGCGAATCAAGGTATCTCGATACCGCATATTATACTGGTTTGATAGAGGAGTTTTTGGGAATTCGTGGCCTTTATCTTACAATAAGAGGTAGGCAATACAGTAATCCCTTCTCTTTTATGGCGGGGGATGTCGGCCCGATCAATGTCGAATCTGTTCAAATAGAGGTTGATGCAGGGTTTGAGAATGTCGACAACATCGTCTTGATGGAGGCCAAGGTTGGGAATCCAGAGGATTTCAATATCAGACAGCTATTTTACCCATACAGAAATTGGCTGATAAATGTAAAAAATAAACGGTTCAATCTTTTATTCTTCACCTTTAACCCTGGGGGCGATACCTACTCCTTTTGGAGATATGATTTCGAAGATGAGTTTCAGTACAATTCCATCAAATTAAGGGAAAAATCTTCTTTTAAGATCACAAACCCGCCTGAGGAGAGGCTGTCTATTAGTGAAGTCTCAGAGAAAAAGGAGGGTGAGGAACTGGTTATCAAGGATTGGAAGATCCCGCAGGCCGACGATTTCGAAAAGGTTGTTGAGTTCCCCTTTATAGTCTCACGTGGTATTCGGAATAGTAAAGATATATCAGATTATTTCACGTTTACAACTCGGCAGTCTAGTTATTACAGGCACGCTACTGAGGCCTTGGGCCTCGTAAGTCTTGATAATAAGACAAAATCCTATAATTTGACAAGGATGGGAGAGAAATATGTTAAAATGAATGCTTCGGAAAGGAATACTCTGCTTTGCAGTCTTCTTTTTAAATTGCCAATAATGTCAGAAGTTGTGGAACACGTAGAAAAATCCAGAGAGGGTCAAATAACCGAGGACCGAATTGTCAAGATCATAGAGAAAAATACAAAATATAACATAACAACGTCAAGGAGGAGGGCACAGACAATAAAATCCTGGTTTAAATGGATGCAGGATACTTTGGGGATAGTTACAGTTAAAAATAAATCAATTAGG
>JBHICB010000246.1:0-1795 GCA_046759365.1 Hydrothermarchaeales archaeon (SeqCode) | reverse complement strand
AATTTTTTCGGCATTAGCTTTATTGTTCTTAAAACTGTCCCATTTTAAGTTCAACTCCACCATTTTAACCAGGTCCGCTTCTTTTTTAAGAATATATTTCTCTAATACCCCCTGCCTGGATATGGTTGGAGATACGATGAACAGATAATACAATAGTACAAAGACCAAAATTCCTCCTAATGAGAGGAGGGCCTTTTCCCTTCTGTTTATCCTCATTTCTCTTTCTCAATAGCGAAATTGAATTTAACAGCCTTATCTTTTTTATCTATTTTAGCACCGACCAGTTTAATTGTCTTAAAAAAGCCTGTATCGGTAAGTTTTTTCTCTAATCTATCCACTGTTTCAAATGAAGAAGCACGACCATCCAATCGAATCTCTTTTCCTTCAACCGAGATGTTATCTATCTTGACATCAGCAAAACCATGACTTAGTCAGGATCATTAGAACATTAAGGACTGTTCCGTCATTTGTGATATTCTCAAGCCACAGGTATCTGCTCATCTCTTCATCAATCTTGTGACCGAGTTGAGCCAATTCCCTCCCTTTGATGATATTTGTCGCTTTGGGAAATGCCCTCAAAAATAATTGCCTGGTGTTCTCTTTCAATTCTGTATATCGCCTCTCCTCGGTGTATAGCTTGTGGTATAGGTTGAACGTAAAAAAACAAAAGAGGAGGATTAAGGAAATCACAAAAAAAGACATTCCTTTAAGGTTCATGGATTGACTAATCCCAAACTCCTCTTTTCTAAGATCAAAACCTTTCGGCGATGGATTCACCATGCGGATGGCAAGACCGAGAGGCACACTCAATCTGGTTTGTAAATCAGTCTGGATATCCCCTAATCTATGTTTTATCTCATCAAACGGCCTCCATACGGACGTCTTTATTTTCATAAGTGATTCCATGGTCTCTGCCATATCACCATCGTTCTCCAAATGGCCCGTTACAAGTATCTCACCCAGTGGGGTATCCGGGTTCTTCAAACCATAGAGATTAAAGGTCTCAACAAGGTCTTCAATATCCCCCTTCCCTTCTGGTAAGACACGTATAAATTCAAGCCTGTCTCCGTTTATTATCTGGACGACTTTTTTTCCTTTACCAAGGCTCACGATCGATACCGCTTGGCCGGAGTTTCCAGGATGGTTGTGGAGGTAGAGGAGAAAAAGAGCAAGATCGTCCAAACTCACCACTTTTGGTTCCAGATCGGCCTGTGATAGAGACTCCAAATGCTCAGATAATATTTTTTTGAGGACCCCGATTGTTATAATGTCACCGCCAGGTCTGGGGGGCAGAAAATCGACAACCATATCTTCTATGGGATGTGGGACATAGGGTTCCATCTGATATTTTACGATTTGATTCAACTTTTTGGGATTATCAAAAAGCACGGAAATCTGCCTGACAATAGCCCGGGATGTTGGAAGGCATGTGATAAGCATGTCATGTTCCAGATTTTCTGTACGAAAAAATTCCCTCAGCTCCTGGCCCAAATTCTCAGTATCCTCTAGTTCCCTGAAGGCAATATGATCGATTTCGAGATTATTTAAGGTGTTGTACACCCGAACCGCGCTGATGAAACGGCTGTCTATTTCCAGTCCCACAACAAATTTTGGTGTTAAAAATACTTTTAGGGGATTGAACATAGCTATACTACCTGCCAGTAAATCAATCTTAATCTATCTGCTTCCCTTAATGCTATGGCCCTTATTCGGGCGACTGCTTCCTGGTAGTCCCCCTGAATTTCGATGGAGAAAACAGAGCTTTTGACCGTTATCCATTCTTTTATCTTGTTAA
>JBHICB010000245.1:0-1806 GCA_046759365.1 Hydrothermarchaeales archaeon (SeqCode) | reverse complement strand
TTGTCCAAAAGATCATGGGGAGATCCTTTATAATCAACTCTTTCTCTGGCTCGCTTGTAGATCGTCATTGATAAAAGAAAGGCAATAAGACATATAAAAGCGTGTACCTTGATCTTGTGATCCGTCCAGTGGTACTGGGGCCTCATGGCCAAATGAAAAGGGTTTTTCAAATTTTTGAAGGCATATTCTACTTGGGCTTGTCCCCAATAAGCTAAAATGATTTGCTCAGTAGACCAGTGGTGACGGTTCGTAATCAATATCCGTCGTCCAAGGTAGTTCTCCTTTAAGATGTGGAGTTGACCCTGGTCAATCCAGAACTCCAGTTCAAAGGAATCTTTGGAAAGGGAGCTGAGATTCCAGCAGATGAGATTAGCAAGTCCGTAAGAAGATACCATGGACTTTATCTTCTTCTGCAGAACTTCTTTCTTCCTTTTGGGGCCTCTTTTGGTAACAGAGCTAATCTTTTTCTTCAGTTCATCCAGTTTAGCAAAAAGCTTTGCTATGTTTTGTTCAATGCCTCGGATCTGCCCCTGCAACAGCTTATCCGAGATATAGACCACAGTGCTGAGATCAAGGTCCCAGATGAGGGTTCGGGTACGATAACACTGGATGTCTTTACCCTTTATAGATACCTGGCTCATGGATTTGTTGGCATCTTCAATTAGGGCCTTGTGATGAGATGGAGACAAGGCTCCTACAAAGTGAATAGTGCCATCTACTTTCTTGAGGATCTCTTTAGAGTTGTTTCCCTGATCAAATACTACCGTTATATCTTCCAGGGAACCGGAGATGGCCTTGAAGCGATTAACCATATCCTGAAAATATCTTTTGAAAACTGTTCGATCTTGGAGGTTTCCCTGATAAATCTTATGAAAAAGGGGGAGGTAATCCTGGCGAGTGATCAAAAGTAAAAGGCCCAGTTGTTTTAGATCCATTCGTTTTTGTTTGTTCTTCCCTCTCTGGGCAAGGCTACAACGCTCATTGTCAGAGGCGATATAAGTGAAAAAGTTGCTCATATCACAAAGTAGGGCATCGAAGGTGATATTCTCCTTTTTCACTATTGTACGAACCAAACCTTCTTCGATAAGGGGGATGGTTGAAGGGGGCACAGCCTCCATCTGGTCCCAGAAATGTTGGCTATCAAGTTTAGAGAGGGACATTCTCAATAGATAGTTCAGACTCGTGTATCGAGCAAAACCCTGGTACCAGTTTTCTTTGCTTGTAGGTTTGCATGCCCTTCCGATGGCAGCCAAAAGTAAAGATCCTCCTACGGTGAAGCCATCTCGTAATTGCTTACAATCATCGGGTAAGTGTCTGTTAATGGTTTCTACAACTTGAAGATCTTCAGCTATATGAAGGAACATAGCGACATCGCCGTGACTATAGCTTTTAACTTTCTGGGGTATGCCCTCGGTCAATCGTTTGAGAAGATCCTCAGCGCGTCCCAAGTAAGCCAGTATAACAGGTCTGGGTTTTCCGTTGACCCGTCTGGACTCAACGATACTCCAGTAAGTTTTACCTCTTGATATTCGTTTTTGGAGGGTAGCCATTTCAGTGTATACATTAATAAATATTCTCCATTATGTCAAGCACTTTTTTAGGTAATGATACTCCAATAAATGGTATATATAATACTCTATGACTTTTTCATCAAATGATCCAAATATTTTTAACAAATAGCATTTCAGTGTATACATATTAATTCTTAAATTTCCATCTCTAACATGTTAAAAACATTGATGAACAAGTGTTACACTACATGTTTTTGAGGTTTTCTTAATAAAGTCACGCTAGGATTTTGCTTTT
>JBHICB010000244.1:0-1809 GCA_046759365.1 Hydrothermarchaeales archaeon (SeqCode) | reverse complement strand
AGACGATGGTCAATTTGCAGGCCCATCTTCTGGAAAAGCGTTTTGACAAGAAGGAGGAAAAAGACTAGGTAAATTTTGATATTTTTAAGTCATAATGTCTTTGGTGGAGATAAATGATTGAATGTCCAGCTTGTAAGAGGAGAACTGAAACAGTAAGATCGATGACAGCCGAAGGCATAAAAATCGACTAAATATGTAGAGACTGCAATATCGCCTGGTACATCGATGAGGATGGAAAAACAAGGATAAGACTCTCCAGTACGCATACACTCGCGGCCAAACTGGAGGAAGATGAATTCAAAAAATTGATTGAAGTTATTAAAAAACACACCCATGATTAGTTATTATAATAGGTTGAAAAGTGGGTAGAGTTTCCACTTTGGAGGGATTGACTTTAACACATAAAGCCACTCTGACTTTGATTTAAAAAACAGCTAGTGGCATATTTTATCTGCCCTTGATTTTGCAGTCCAATGGGTTACTTTAAAATAGAAGGGGGGGCACTCTATATCAGGAGAAGATCATGATCACATTGAACACTATGATCATTGCCCTATACTTTTTTATGCCTGCATATATTGCAAATTTTTTCGCAGGGTTTGGTTCAGGCAAATCGCTTGATTTTGGACTGTCGTTTTTTGATGGTCGAAGGATCTTAGGAGACGGTGTTACAATCAAGGGTTTTTTCATAGGCATCGTTTCTGGTTCTGCTTCAATAATTTTGTTCAATATATTGAGAAGTTCCGCTTTAATGACCGACCTTTACCTTGCGTTCCTGCTATCTTCTGGGGCTTTGCTAGGTGATGCTCTCGGAAGCTTTATCAAGAGGAGACTGGGCATGGAGCAGGGTGAATCCGCACCCTTGCTTGATCAGTTAGATTTTGTGTTTGGAGGGTTATTCATAGCGACGTTTGTCGTAACCATACCCTTGGACTGGATAGTTGTGTTGATCCTTTTGACACCACTAGGTCATCTTACGGTGAACTTTGTGGGATTCCGGCTCAAGATGAAAGAGGTGCCGTGGTAATGTATTCGAAAAGTAAACTCGCAGAATATATAAAAGAGCAGGCTGTAAGAACTGGAGAATTTGTCTTAGCTTCTGGAAAAAAAAGCTCATTTTATATCGATTTGAAAGCAGCATATACAGATCCAAAGATCATGAATATGATCGTAGAAGGCCTAAGCGAAGCGATAGCAAATGAAAAATTTGACAGGATAGCCGGCATGGAAACGGGTGGAGTTCCAATAGCAACTGCCTTGAGCTTGAAGACGGGCCTTCCCTTTATTATAATAAGAAAGAAAGGGAAGGGGTACGGTACTGACAATAGGATCGAAGGAAAATTGAGTAGCGGCGAAAATGTGATTGTAGTTGAAGACATAGTCACAACAGGCGGATCGGTAAAATCAGGCATTGAAACTTTAAGAGAAATGGGCGGGAAATGTAACAAAGTAATAGCTGTGGTTGACAGGCTTGAAGGTGCTTCCAAAAACTTAGAAAAGGTTAATATAAGCTTGGAAACATTGCTTACATTGAAAGATTTATAAGGATTGAGAAAGATTCATTTTCGGGTGCCAGAATGAGAGATTTTCCGTCTATTTTGTTGCGAATAGTTAGCGTGATTCTCATAGTATTGGGTCTTACCGGTATTGTTTTAGGGGCTTACACATTCAAGGTTGTCTACGATTACAACCTTGGGTCGCCAAGAGGGGATATAAAAGAGACCATAGTCGAAGTTGCAAATATCCAGAGGAAGTTGGAGGAGGATAAAAAAGAGATCGAATCAGCTATAGATAAAGCTACTCAGGATC
>JBHICB010000243.1:0-1810 GCA_046759365.1 Hydrothermarchaeales archaeon (SeqCode) | reverse complement strand
AAAATCCATAGCTCCTCCTTTGGGTAAACTTATCACCCTTATCTATAAAAGAAATAAGATGACACAATTTGAATCATCGTTCATGCTGGGCTAGCGTGAGTTTATTAAGACATTGCCCAAAATAAGCCATAACATCTTGTAAATACTGAAAAATTTGCCTGTTTTAATTGTATACACTGAAAGGAATATTGGTTTTCAACTTTTGTTTAGTCAAGCCCATACCCTCAGCAATGGCATAGAGGTCTTTGTCCATTTCCTCAAGACAATAAGTTGCCTTATATTTCCCTTTAGTTTTTCGTTGAGGACTTTCAATAAAAGTTGCAAGCCGTATAGCAGAAAGTTTTTCTAATAAACTATATGGAGAACCCTTAAAGTTGGCTTTCTCTTTTGCCTTTTTATAAGCGACCATAAATAAAAGAAAAGCAAGAAGACAAATAAATCCATGAACCTCTATTTTCTGATCTGTCCAATGATATTGTGGCCTTAAAGCTAAGTGAAAAGGGTTTTTTATGGTTTTAAAGACGCATTCCACTTTGGATTGACCCCAATAGGCTGAGATGATTTCTTCAGTAGCCCATTGATGACGATTAGTGATTAATATACGCCGTCCAAACCATTGTTCTTTTAAAAGGTTAAACTGTTCTTCATCTACCCAAAAATCTAGTTCAAAGGCATCTTCCCTAAGATGCTGAAGCGTCCAGCCAATAAGGTTGCTAGGAGTATAGGAAGCAATCAGGGATGATATCTTATTCTCTAAAACCTCTTGAGTTCTTTTTTTGCCTCTTTTGGTTGGCACTTTGATCTTTTCTTTCAATTCGTCAAGTTTATCAAAGAGCTTCTTTATGCTTTGTTTGACACCTCTGATTTGCCCCTGACGAAGTTTCTCTGAGATATATACTATAGCGGTAAGATTAAGCTGCCAAATGTTAGTACGGAGACGATAGCAATCAACATTATGACCATTTAGTGCTATGCTGGTCATTGATTCATTAGCTTCCCTTATTAAGGCCTTATGTTGATAGGGAGATAAAGCCCCTACAAAGTGAATCTCGCCGCTCACCTCCTTTAAGGTCTTTTTAGAATTATTACCCTGGTCAAATATCAGGGTTATCTCTTCTAATGAGCCAGAAATAGCTTTGAATCGATTCAAAATCTCCTTGAATTGCTCCTTGAAAATAGTTCTATCTGAGAGATTACCTTGATAGAGTTTATGAAAAATAGGGATCTGATCCTCTCGAGAGACCAAAAGTAACAACCCAAACTGTTTCAAATCCATTCTCTTTTGTTTGTTTTTCCCTCTCTGGGCAAGACTACATCGCTCATTGGTAGAATCAATATAGGTAAAGAAATTACTTGTGTCGCAAAGTAAACTATCCAGTGTTACTTCATGTTTTTCCACCAGACTCTTTACCATCTCTTCTTCAATAAGAGGGATTGCTGTAACTGGTAGGGCTCCCATCTGATCCCAGAAATGCTGGCTGTCCAGTTTGTTAAGGGACATGCGAAGAAGATAAGAAAGACTGCTATATCTGGCCCATCCTTCATGCCAGTTTCTCTTGCTGGTGGGAGTGCATATTCTCCCAATAGCAGCAAGCAATAATGAGCCTCCAACAGTAAAGCTATCTCTTAGTTGTTTATGACTTAGATGTTTATTGATAGTTTGTACAATTTTAAGCTCTTCAGCAATATCCAGCATAACAGCAACGGTACCATGACTATAACTGCGAACCTTCTTAGGAATACCTTCAGTCAATCTCTTTAAGAGGTTATCAGCAGTTCCAAGGTATCCCAGAATAACAGGTCTTGGCTT
>JBHICB010000242.1:0-1825 GCA_046759365.1 Hydrothermarchaeales archaeon (SeqCode) | reverse complement strand
ATAGTGTTTTCTCATATACTTGAAAAAGTTTTCCTGAGACCATCTGGAAAACATATGAACGGCTATTAGGGTCAGATCAGACTTATAATCTGTGCTCAAAACAGACACCTGATGACCCGATTTAGTAAGCTTGCGAATTTCTCGAACCCACAACTCATTGCTCAAATCAACTCCCCGTTCAGCCAGTTTCATCTTTACCTGGTGGCCGAAAGCCATTTCAACCACATACTCATCAAACTCTGAAACCGGCCAATCTTCTTTGGAATACTTGTGATAGGTTTGACAGCCAATACGCTTTTGCCACATCTGACGAAAAAAAACAGGACTATACCCTTCGCGATCGAATATCATCACAAAACGGTGAAGATAACGATCAACTTTTAACTCATCCTCTGTCGGTTGTTTTGGAACATCTTCCAATAATCGGTGAACAATCTCATTTTTTAACATATCCAATAACCCGGAGGTCAAAGCCGTCGTGATTACAAAGAATGGACGACCTTGCTGGTCATTTACCCAGTAATCAATCATTCCCCTTAAACATAATTTTTGCCGAGCCACATAGCGTTTTGGCAGTTTCGTTTGAGATCCATTGTAAACCCGAACCTGTCCATCAATATAGAGCACACCTGCTGCTTCCGGATCCGATTCCATCCATTCCTTTGAAAGCATACCACCCCATTCGCTTACTTTGCCCGCCCCGGCAATCTGCTTTATTTTACCGCGTAAAGTTCTAACTTCCGGAGCCCGATCCAACCCCAATATGTTCCCCCACTCCCCAGGCGAATAAGATTTCAACTTCTCTACATTCTTAACTCTAGCTAAGGCCATCAATGCCAAAAGCAAAAATATGTGTATAAGACCGTAATAACCCTTTGGTAAACTAAAATACTGCTCCGTATGTCGGAGTAACCCGTTAATAAGCAAAGCAGGCAATGCACATAATACTCCCCCATTCGGCACATCATAACACTTCTTAAATCGCGTTGGAGCCTCTTCTAATAAACCAACTGATGCAGCAACTCGTTCCATAACGCGGGTGCAACCCATGCCCATCTCGGCTTGACTATCTTCGATACTCCTTACACTCTTTGTTAAAACTAACTCTTTATCTATCTTACTAGGTTCTATAAGTCGGCCTGAGCGGATGGCGCGGTACAGGGTGTCGGACTTTAAGTTTAATGCCTCAGAAACTTCAGCCCTAGATTTACCATCATTTAACATCTCCTGCGCTTGTTCTATCACTTGCGGTGTTAATACTCGAGGCTTGCGCTTATAAAGCTTTTTGAAAAAACCCTTTATCCCTCCTTGTCGATATTTTTTCACATACCTCTTTACGCTATTGGCACTTACTCCAAAAGCGTTGACTATATCTACTTGCTTACAATTTCCATTAATATATAATTGACTTGTAATCATTCTAAAAGAAGTTAGATCATCTTCATGATGCGTAAAAATCGGCATGCTTGCATTAAAATAGTACACGTGACCGTCCTCTTTTTGAAACGCAAGAAAGTCATTTATTCGGATTGTTTCCTTTGGAAATATTGGAAGGAGAGCCTGGATCATTTCCTTTCCCCCTTTGATGAATTGTTAAAAAATCGTTCTGAAAGGTATCAGATTTAAATCCGAATGTGTATCAAAATTTCCGATAGATTCTCAAAGGAAAATTTAATAAAATTCGCCATAAAATCCTTTGAATTTAAATACTTGCTAATTTCTAGGTTAATGCAGTATGGCTGTTTCGGTGAATTAGAGGTCAGGAGTTCTGATGTTGCGAAATCATGATCATTGACAAGCTTTGATTTACGTAGCCATGTAGCGC
>JBHICB010000241.1:0-1826 GCA_046759365.1 Hydrothermarchaeales archaeon (SeqCode) | reverse complement strand
GCCAGAACATTTAGAGATATACAAGATGTTTAATTTATCTGGGGTTCCGCTTCCCAGGAAAATGCTGGGCGTTCAATCAGTAGTGACCAACACTTGAAACTAAGTCCTTTCATTACAAGGGGTTGCTAATTAGAATGGTGAACTTGGGTTACATCCAGATTATTCATAAAAATGGATAAGGCCTGACTCCGGCTATTACCTGTCAAGTCATTTAAAAATCTAACCGTAGCTCTTATCATCTTGTCATTAAAAATCTAACCATGATTGACTGCTATTAACTCTCCATTTTTTCGTGTTCGGACATAAACATTAATCCCAAAAGACTGAGATATACCCTCCAACACCTCTCTTTCCACTGGAGAGAGTTCATCTTCTTTTTCATCGACTCTCTTTTTTTCATCAGGCTTAAACCTATAATGAGCCAAATCCCAGATGCGCTCAAGCTTCTGCTCGATCACCTCTGAAAGATTAAAAGGATCTAACCGTTCTCTGAGCACTTCCAGTTCCTCACACCTCTTCTCGTCGAGCTGGCCAGATGTCAGAAGTCTGTCCATTGGTGTCTGAGGCTTATCATAGATGCGGTGTTTCCTTGATCCCTTACGAATAATCTTCTGAAGCCTCACCGAAGGTTGAAACAAATTCATAAACAGCGGCAGCTCGTTCTCATACAGATCATTCATTGCCTCTAAAGCCTGTGAGGAGTCGTAGCGATCCCAGCCCATGAATTTTCTCACATGGGTCCAGTTCTTCTGCTCGATATGAGCATTATCGTCCTTTTTGTAGGGACGGCTCCTTGTGAATTGAATCCTACGCTCCTCACAATACCTAAAAAGATGGTGATTGATAAACTCTGAACCATTATCAGAATCTAGGCCTCTTATCTTGAAGGGAAGCCGCGGAAAGATTCTTTCAAGAGCATCGGTAATGCCTCGTTCCCCTTTGCCCATCACCGCCTCTGTCTCTACCCAGCTGGAAAAGATATCGGTAAGGTTGAGCGAATGGATGAACTCCCCCCGACTCGATCCTCCACTATGAGAGAGCAAATCGGCTTCCATAAAACCAGGACTCTTCACATCCCAGCAGTCCGTCTTTACCGGTATCTTATGGCGCAACAACGTCCCCGGCTTTGTCCGCCCGTAAAGACGGCGTTTGAGTTTTCTCTTTTTGTCCCTGAGATTGCGATCTATAGTACTGGCACTTATGGAGAGCAACTTCTCATCCACTTCTGGACTAGTCCGGTACCTCACCCTTATCCAGGGAAGCCAGAGACGGAGTATCTCCTTCAGCCTCAAAGACCATGGATAATTGGCCTTCCTCCACACCTTCTCCACAATCACCATTACTTCATGACCATATTTCCTCTCTCGCTTCCTCTTTGGATGAGACTTCGACTTCTCCTCCACAGGCAGCTGGCTTAGCTTCCAAATCGCATATTTGCGCTTGTATTTGCATACCTTGCAGAGTTCATCCAAAATCTTACCCTTGGATTCTTTCGGAGACTGTCGATACCGTCGATAAATCGTCTCTAAGTACTCCATTCGTAACTCCAGTTTCATAACCTAACCTCCTTTCCATCAAGGTTAGGTTATAAAATCTATGGACTCTCTTGTCCATTACGGTTAGATTTTTAAATGACAAGATGATACTCCTACGGTTAGATTTTAGATGACTCGATTCGCCCTATTGACATTCTTTCCCGCCATGTCCTATACTCCATGACGATGGGACGAGGCAAAATTGGGCCATGAATGCTTACACAGCCATCGCAGCAGAAAACGAATTTCTTATCTTTTTTCAATAACTTATTAACCACGGGAAATCCCAAA
>JBHICB010000240.1:0-1832 GCA_046759365.1 Hydrothermarchaeales archaeon (SeqCode) | reverse complement strand
CGGTCAAGGGTTCAACTGCACGGGTGTCATTTAGATCCCCCAGTGCCTTTGCTGCTCTCTTTCGGATATCCGGGTCTTCATCCTTCAGGGCGATAATCAAGAGATCTACCGGGGTTATGCCTATTGCCTCCAATGCCCCTGCTGCCCTACGTCTGAGATTTGGTTCGTTACCCTTCATGGCGTCTATCAAGGGTTCAACTGCGCGAGGATCCTTTATTTCCCCCAGTGCCGCTGCTGCCACCATTTGGATAATCGGGTTTCTTTCCCTCAGGGTGGCAATCAGGGGTTCAACTGCACGGGTATCCTTTATTTCTCCCAGTGCCCATATTACCATCTTTTGGACAGCAAATGCTTCATCCTTTAGGATAGCAATTAATGGTTCAGCTGCGCGGGTATCCTTTATTTCCCCCAGCGCCCATGCTGCCATCTTTCGGACAATTACGTCTTCATCCTTCAGGACTGCGATTAATGGTTCAACTGCACGGGCATCTTTTATATCCCCCAACTCCCCTGCTGCATTCCTTCGGAGAATTGGCTGTTTATCCTTAAGTTTTTGAATTAAAGTACCTACTTCGTCTGCCTTGCTGAATGGCAAGCAAGAAAAAAAGATGATTGGCGCAATCATCGCTATCTTAACAAGATTTAATGCCTTAGCTTTGTCATACATTAAAATATTCACATCCAATTCTCGTAGTTAAGGTTTTTAGGTGTTAAAGATTGTGGCTTGTTCCCGTAAGTTAGTCTATTAAACGCTTGTAGTAATCCTTATTCAATTTTTTATACTTCTCTGGCAGTCCCGCTTTCACGGCGTCTATAATGTCCTTGTGAAATTCTTTGGATTTTTGGAGAGCAATTGTCAGATGCCAGAAATATCCCTTTCCTCTCTATCTCTTGTATAAATCTTGTATAAATTTAGTTCTGAAATATTTATTTTTTTCATGCTCTTCCTTAGTGTAAATGACAGGGGATATATTGCAGTCATGTTCAATATTGGCATCCGTGGCTATGGCGCATATTTTTTGTTGAAATTTCCAGTCTTTGGAATCTATAACCAATAAGATATCTATGTCGGATTCCTCGTCAAAATCACCTCTTGCCTTAGAGCCGAAGAGCTTTATTTCCAAAAGTTTCTCTCCCAATAACTCCTTTACCTTTTTGGCAAAGAGGCATACACCTTGGCGTTCCTTTTTAGTGAACCCTTTTTTTATCTTGCCGTGACCCAAAGCATCAAGCCTTGTGGACTCGAGGGCCTTACCTTTGACAGAATTATCCACTGGTATAGTCATTGACAAGTTTGCCTATTCAAAAAACATCAGATGGAATCTGAAGCTCGTTACCGTAAATTAGTCTATTAAACGCTTGTAGTAATCCTTATTCAATTTCTTATACTTCTCTGGCAGCCCTTCCTTCATGGCATCGATGATGTCCTGGCGAAATTCCTTGGGTACTTTATATGCTTCTTCTGTTGGTATCTCGACCTTCTCTATTGAGCGTCCCATCTGACCCCCATGTGTTCTGCCGCGAAAACCAAACATTGGGAAAGGCATGCCACTGCCCATTATCCCTTTTTCCAATCTTTCTTTTGCGTCCTGCAGACCTTTCTTAGCTTCCGCCAACTGGTACAGCGCCTCTCGCTCACCGAGGAGGCCCTTGAGGACGTTTTGCTTGTTAAGTTCACTTTTTGCCCTACCCATGGAATTTGATGCTTGGTTAAGGCTATCGCCTGTTTGCTTACTAATAACAGGGCTTTGTTTTGAAAGCTTGTCCAATTGCTCTATGGCGTAATCTGTCCCTGCTTGAATATCTCCCTGCTTTTTTGCAAGTTCGTCCAT
>JBHICB010000239.1:0-1858 GCA_046759365.1 Hydrothermarchaeales archaeon (SeqCode) | reverse complement strand
CCCCCTTTGCAAAAGGGGGAAGCAGTCGGAATACCCGAACTTATTGAGATGTTACTACAGACATGTTCTAACCATTATAACCGAGGTTCTCAAGTATAACCACTTCGCCTCAGTTTAACTGAGACTGGAAATTGATGTCCAATTTTTTATTTCCCCACCAGGGAATGTGACAAAGAGAATCATCACGTGATCGGAACTGCCACATGTTTTCCAAGAGGCTTTGATGTTTAGGTTCCATATGATCTTTAAAGATTAGCAAAAGGTGTTTATCGTCTGCTTTGAGGATGCAATTTTTCTGGGTAAAGTAAAGATCCCTAATGACGCCCAACGTTCTGCGGTATCCATTATGGTCTTTCAACAAAAAGCCACCGGTAGTCCTTATGAATCTTTCAACGGCAAAGCGAGCAACCATCACACAGTAGAAATTTGTCTCGATTTTTTCGGGGTCTATTCCGGGAACCTGATCCAAAAAATAATTTTCCACCAAATCCTTAATCCCATTTTCTACAAACCAACGCTTTCTGTATTCCTCAAGGATTTCATGCTTAGTGAGCCCTTCCTTGGTAGAGCCAAAACACCGAATCTTCTTATCACTGATGCGGCGTTTTGCTACCAGATGAAGAACCTTTCCAGATCTCTCAAGGTTAAATTTTTTAGAAGCAATCTCATATTTCTCCGAATATTTCTCCCATTGATTCTCTTTTTCTATTTCCTGAATATACTTCTTTATCTTTTTGTTTGCTTTCAAACACATGGTTACCTCAATATCACATCCGCTTTTTTCGACAAAGTATTCCAAAACATCCATAGAAGTATACTCACTATCCATGTAAACTTCTTCAATGGCATCCACGTCAAATATCTCCAGAATCTCCCTCTCGAAGAATCTTTTGATGGTTGTGGTTGCCCTTGCCGCCCCTTTGTAAAACGAAAGGGCTAACAGCATGTTTTCCTCTATATCCCAAGCTATATGAGGTCTGAAACCGGGAAGGCAAACACCGCTTTTATGAGGTCCACGACTGATCCCTTTGTTCTCAGGTTCTTCTCCATAAAAGGGGATCATGTGAAAATCAAATGCAATGCTCTTTCCACCAAGCATTGCCAGAGCCTTGGCTTTTGCTACCAGATCTTGTCTCAGCTCTAGCAAAGGCTTAAAGCGAGATTGACTAAAACGCGTGAAGACAGTCGATTTGCCTGGCACATTCGCAAGGCCACTGGCAAGAGCAATGGAGAGATCTTTGGCATACTCCAGACGACTTATGGTCTTTAGCCCGCAAACAATACGGTTTACGTTGAGAAGGATGAGATTATAGAGGCTATAAGAATTGTCATATGACTCCAAATGGGTTAAGATGCTGGGAACAATTGCTAATTCATGGATAAAGCTGGCCATCAATAGGGCCCCTGGATTACAGATTTGGATGCCATCTTTGGGCAGGTTATTTAACAACTCCATAAACTCTTTATTGATTGGCAACTCTTCAGGCTGCTCTACCGCCATAGCTTCTGGGGTTGCAAGGGCGGCAATAAGGTCGTCTAGCAAAATTGACGGCCCTTTGTAGTTAGAAAGCCCCCAAAGCTGAAGGACTCGATGTACTGTGGTCTTTTTCACCTTCTTTAATGAGGCTGTTATCTTCTGAACACCCAAACTGGGTTGCTGTAGCTTCTTAAAGACAATATCAACCTCTGCGGAGGGAGTAATTTTAATGTTTTCTATCATACCGCCGGCTTTGTCAAAGACACCCAAAAGCCCATAGTTTATGAATTTACGATAGAGGTTATAAAAACCCATCCGGCTGATACTATAGTGCTCGCATATAGATGTTACTCTACCGGCCTTAGTGCATGCTGCTTTGCG
>JBHICB010000238.1:0-1884 GCA_046759365.1 Hydrothermarchaeales archaeon (SeqCode) | reverse complement strand
CCCTTTTTCATCGAGGAGTTTATAAAATCCCTTCAGAACCTGCAGATCATAGAGAGAAAAGACAACAAATATCATTTAGCCAAAGAGATCCAAGACTTGACCATTCCTACCACCATCCAGGATGTAATCATGGCCAGGGTCGACTCCCTTCCTGAGGAAGCCAAAGAATTGCTACAAAGAGGTTCTGTCATTGAGAGGGAGTTCAGCCATGAGCTGATAAAACGGGTGGTAGACTTGCCGGAGCAGGAATTACTTTCCAATCTATCCATTTTAAAGGATTCTGAGCTTCTCTATGAGCGGGGAATCTATCCTGAGTCCACCTATATCTTCAAGCATGCCTTGACCCGCGAGGTGGTCTATGACTCGATCTTGACCAGGAGAAAGAAGAGGCTTCATGAAGAGATCGGCCAGGCCATTGAAGAGATCTACACCGAGAGGTTGGAAGAGTTCTACGAGATGCTGGCCTATCATTATTCCAAAAGCGAAAATCCTGAAAAGGCTTACAAATATCTAAAGTTATCCGGCAGCAAAGCCGCAAAAAAATATTCCAACTCGGAAGCCTTTCGTTTCTATAAAGAAGCAACCAACATACTGTGCAAGATGCCTGAGATCGATGAAAATAAAAGAGAACAGATCGAGGTACTTCTTTTAATGATAATTCCCATGTTTCGCTTGGGTTTCCCGGAAGATTCCCTCGAGATCCTTCAGGAAGGGGAGAGGCTCTCAAAGGAGCTTGGGGATAAAAAAAGCATAGCACACTTCCTGAGCCAAATAGGTCAATATTATTCATTTAAAGGTAAGGACCTCCCTCTAGGGATACAATATTGCGAGGCTGCCTTTAAAGAGGCAGAAAAAACAGGTGATATCGAAATAATTGCTCCGATTGGACCAGATCTATGTAACCTTTACTGGCGGGCAGGAGAATGCTTTAAGGTCATTGATGTGGCTCCTAAAGTCATTGCTTTGCTCGACAAAACACAAAGGCAAGCCGAATTTTTTGGAAAGCCGTATAATGTGTATTCCATGCTTCATTCTTGGCATGCGGTTAGTATGGGTCTATTGGGAAATTTTGAGGAAGCGAAAGCCCTGTTTGAGAAAGGCACTAAATTTGCGCTCAAGATCAATGCCTTAACTGCGTTAGCCTGGATAGAAAACCATAACGGTATGATACAAACTCTCAAGGGAGACGGAAAGAAAGCAATAAAGCATCTAAAAAATTCTATTAAATATTGTGAAGAAGGACAAATCGGTTTTCTTTCGGGTATGGCATGGGCGAATTTAGGATGGGCATACTGTCTACTGGGGAAACTCAAAACTGCCCGGGAGTATATGGAAAAGGGCATTAGAATTCAAGTCGATGTGGGAGCACACTTTGCCTTGGGTCACTTTTATGGGCGGTTAGGTATGGTTCATTTGGAATCAGGTGATCTAAAAACTGCCCAACACCATGTCGAAGAAGCCCTGAAATTATCCCAAAAGAATCACGAAAAATGGTATGAAGGGTTTGCATGGATTCAACTGGGAAGGATACTTGGAAAAGCGAAGAAGTCACAATATGACAAGGCGGAAGAATCTATCCTGCAGGGTATTAAGATCTTGGATGAATTGAAGTTAAAACCCCTTTACGCTCAGGGGTATCTCTTTTTAGGAGAGCTTTACGCCGACACAGGGCAACAAGATAAGGCCCTGGAAAGCATGAAAAAGGCTGAGGAGATGTTCCGAGAGATGGGAATGGATTATTGGCTGGCAAAGACGCAGGAGGTTTTGGGGAGGTTGTAGAGAATAATAGCCAATAAAAATTTTCTAAGGCAGGATCATCACGGCCCTGTCTTCTTAGTCTAAATAGCTATATATTGTATGGCCGACGTGCAGCCAAAATGTATA
>JBHICB010000237.1:0-1892 GCA_046759365.1 Hydrothermarchaeales archaeon (SeqCode) | reverse complement strand
GCTGAGGTGTCCAAAGTGTGCCCAGTCGATTTGCATTTGTTGACCCGGAGGAGATTCAAAACGAATAAAAGGCTCTCTGTGTTTTATCTTTCCCCGTACATTTTGAAGATAATCCCGGACGATGGTGATCTTTCCATCAAACCCCCGGCTTTGAAGGCGTTGCAGAACCACCGGGGCTTTTACCAAGGGGTCCTGCTCAAGAAGCTGATCGATCAGATCCCGGAAAGGGTCCAGTTTGGAGGGTTTCGGTGACCTTTTACAGACAACGTGTTCTGGATTCTCGATGTACTTTTTTACGGTGTTTCTGCCCAGTCTGATTTCCCGGGCAATGCGTCTTTCTGTCCAGCCGAGGTCTTTGAGTCTATGGATCTCAAAAATGGTTCGTTTATCAATCATTGTTATCCTCCTTAAGGGATTTTCGGATCAGCTGCGCTAGGGTGCTATGTGTTGTTTTCTGAAGGGGTTGGTTTGCAGGTTTTGCAGGTAAATCGAGAACCTGGAAGAGGGTTCCATTACAGGCGATCAGATCCTTTTTGATGAGGCCGTCTCTGGCTTCGATGTAATCGTCAATGGCCAATTGGAGGTAGGAACAGATAGAATCATAGGCGTAATAGGAAAGGCCATAGCGATCAGAAACCAGGACAAGGAAGAGGTAGAGAAGGATCTCCTGCTGGGTGAGTGCGGTTAAGAAACCATCGGTGAGGAAACGATGGGGAATGAAGCTAAAGCTACCATTGATGCGTCTGACTCGTTCAGGGTTAATGATTTTTTTTCTTATCATGGCCGCCTCCTTTCTTTTTTAGGCCCCGAATATCACACTTTTAGGGGATCACCGAACGAGTCCATCTTTGCAATCAAGGATAATAGATTGGAATCTTTATGATATTTACTTTTAATGCATCCATCTTTGCAATCACCGGGATGAGCCAAAATTGTCCAAGTACCTCGAAATTGTCGGAGTTTGACGCATCCATCTTTGCAATCAATGATGCGTCCATTTTTGCATTTGAATGTGAAGACCTGGCCTTTCGGTTTCGGATGGCTTGAAGGGCTCGATTGCGCTGAGCTTTTTCCGGATTATTTCTACGATATTCTTTCCAATAGCCAGGATGGGCCTTGGCCCATTGTTTTTGGCTGATTTTTTGGCTGGCTGCATAGACAGGATCGATTCGCATCTTATGCCTTTGCCAGGCAGCCTTTTTTTCCTTCTGACACTTTACTTTCTTGCATGCCGGCTGATTTTTATGCCTGGGGCTTGGATTAAAAAAGTCCCCGCAATAGATACATTGGATTTTTTCCATGGCCATCTTCTCCCGCTCAGAGAAAATGGTCTTAAGATAAAGGAATTAGATAAATCAGATGGGAATTAAAGGAATGGCTTATTGACTTAGCTCACCCTTCCTTTGGTCTCATCAACTCGTCACGGGTAACAGTAGTAGTTGAAGCACAAGCGTACAACAGACGGTGGAATGACTCTCGTTCCCAAAATCTACGGTTAAAACGATAGCAGACCTCCGAAAGATACCTTTGGAGATGTTTCTTTGATACTCCTCTATGAGGGCCTGCGAATACAGCTTTCGCGTTTGCAATAACTCTATGTGTCCATGGCAGAAGCTTCATAGAATCCTTTGGATCACGAAGAACTGCCCTATGATGAACAATATCTAAATCATTGGACACAGTTTGATAACTTCTCCAACCATCCGAACGGATAGCTTTGATTAACAGCTCAACTTCATCTTCGGGAACACCAAGCCGTTTCAAAATGTTTTCGATGGTTTCCGCCTTAGCATTTTCAGCAACAAAGGCGTGGGCGAAGCCAGGTCGCTCTTTTCCTTCTTGATCGGTCCATATAGAAATCGCAACGATAACCAATTCCTTTTTCTCAGCAC
>JBHICB010000236.1:0-1892 GCA_046759365.1 Hydrothermarchaeales archaeon (SeqCode) | reverse complement strand
TGGTAAGCATGCTTAACCAAGAGGCAGTACCTATAAGGCGCGCAGATATGGGTGATGTTTCTAAAAGAGATGTGTTAGAAACGAAGGCTGTTAAGGATTCAAAATATGAGGGTGCTGCCATATTGGCATTTAATATAGGGATCTTAAAAGACGCTGAGGCCAAGGCCGTTGATTCTGGAATAAAGATATTCCAAGACAGCGTAATCTATAAATTGATTGAAGATTACCAGAAGTGGCTGGAGGAATCCAAAGAACGAAAAAAGAAGGAGGAATTCGAAGCACTAATAAAGCCCGCAAAGATAAAGATATTACCACATTGTATATTTAGACACAGTAAACCCGCCATAGTTGGGGTAGAGGTATTATCAGGAACTTTAAAACCACTGTCAAAAGTAATGAATGAAGGGGGCACGATAATAGGAACAGTGAAGGCGATTCAAGAGAAGAATAAGAGTATCCAAAAAGCGAGAATAGGCGACCAAGTAGCGGTCTCTATAGACGGCCCTACGGTAGGAAGACAGATAAATGAGAATGACATCTTGTATACAGATGTTCCTGAGAGTCATGCTAAGCTTTTGAACACCAAATATAATGGTCTTCTGTCCCCTGATGAGGACGAGGCTTACGACCAGATAAAGACCATAAAGAGGAAAGAAACACCTTTATGGGCCATGAGATAAGGAGGTAAATGATTGAAGCTTGTGATTTCTGATACAAAAAAAGGAAAGGCGTACAACGTCGAACTAGATGATACAAAATCGAAGGGTTTGGTGGGTACCAAGCTGGGAGATGAGGTCAACGGCACCCCATTGGGCCTAAGTGGCTATACCCTTAGGCTAACAGGTGGAAGCGACAAATCCGGAGTCCCGATGAGGATAGACGTCCATGGCAGAGTCAGACCAAAGATTCAGGTGTCAAAGGGCCCCGGTTACAAACCTAAAGAAAAAGGAATTATCAGGAGAAAGAGGGTGAGAGGGAATGTGATAACACCCGACATCATCCAGGTAAATTCCATCATTGTAAAAAGAGGAAAGAAGAGCATAGATAAGATTTTGAGCGCTTCTGAGTAAGGAGTTGGTAATAATAGGTCAACCTGAGATAAACATAGGAATGGTTGGACATGTAGACCATGGGAAAACAACGCTTACAGAAGCACTATCCGGCATATGGACTGACGTTCACAGTGAAGAAATAAAGAGGGGCATCTCCATACGCTTGGGCTATGCAGATTGCATATTCAGGAAGTGCCCTAAATGTTCCACACCCCAGTGTTATACCTCTAAACCAAAGTGTCCACACTGCGGCGCTAAGACCGAGGTTTTGCGCGAAGTTTCTTTTGTAGACTCCCCAGGCCATGAAACCTTAATGGCTACGATGCTCTCTGGCGCTGCGTTGATGGACGGGGCTGTCCTTGTCATCGCGGCAAATGAGACCTGTCCTCAACCCCAGACGAAAGAGCATTTAATGGCGTTAGATATCATAGGCGTTAAGAACATTGTGATCGTCCAGAACAAGATAGACATTGTATCAAAAGAAGATGCCTTAAAGAATTACAAAGAGATCAAAGAATTTGTCAAGGGGACTGTTGCCGAAGATGCCCCCATAATACCCATGACCGCACAGCACGGCACAAATATAGATATTTTGATAGAGGCGATTGAAGAGCGAATTCCCCCTCTAAAAAAAGAGAATGGTCACTCTGCGAGGATGTACATCGCCAGGTCTTTTGATGTAAATAAGCCAGGGGCAAACCCCGAGGATTTGGTCGGGGGCGTTGTAGGGGGGTCTTTGAAGCAAGGAAAGATCAAGCTCGGAGACGAAATTGAGATCAAGCCTGGTATCAGGCACGAGGAGGAGAACAAAGCCTTTTGGAAACCCATAACCACTAAGGC
>JBHICB010000235.1:0-1898 GCA_046759365.1 Hydrothermarchaeales archaeon (SeqCode) | reverse complement strand
ATCAATAGTTAGTAAATTTATTAATCTTTCCTTATCGTAAAAAGGAACAAAGACAACACCTTCTCTAGGATACGTTTCGTGAGAAACAATAGCTTGTAATTTTAAACTTCCTCGAGGAGAAATTACTTTGACGATCCGGCCATTTTTGATTCGAAGTTTTTTAGCATCAAGAGGATTAATTTCAACATAAGCTTTTGGCCAGGCCTTCCTTAACTCCCTGGCTTTCATAGTCATAGTTCCGGTATGAAAATGACCCAGTACTCTGCCAGTGGCCAGAACTAGAGGATATTCTTCGTTCGTTAACTCTGCACGGTCCTTATGGTTCAGAGCAAAAATTACTGCCTTACCATCGGGCTTTCCGTAAAAAACAAATTTTCGTGGGTCTTGAGGATCTATCAACGGATCTTCGCCGCGGACATATCTTCTTTTAGTGCCGTTGTGATTTTCGTCTGGACAAGGCCACATCAAACCTCGCCCTCTTTTCAACCTTTCATGTGTTATGCCTTCAAAATTGTAAGAAGTATCTTTGGCTACCCTTCGCCATTCATCCCAGATTTCCTGAGAATTTTTAAAGTTAAAAAGTTTTTTAAATTTGGACTGTGGCAGAGTACGTTTTGCAATTTCTTGTAGAATCAAAATCTCTTCTTTCGCTTCACCTGGCGGATCAACAAGTTTTTCTACTAATTGATATTGTCGCTGCGTATTGCCAAAAACTCCTGTTTTTTCCACCCAAAAGGCTACTGGAAGGATTATATCAGCAAACTCTAAAGTCTTGGAATCTTTAAAAGCATCCATCGCAACCACAAAGCAATCTTTTTCTTTCAAAGCCTTATGATAACGTCCAACATTAGGTAATGTTTGGCCGGGATTCGTGCACTGAATAAGCAACCCTTTGATCTTGTCTTCTTCAATGGCCCTGAAAAGGTTAACTGTATGAAGTCCTACCTTGGAATTTATACTCCCCGGTTCTAAGCCCCATAAATCCTCCATTTCTCTTCTGTGTTTTTCTTTTTTTATTAACCTACCTGCTGGTAAGGCGTGTGTCAGGGTGCCGGTATCCCGAATGCCTCCACAAGCGTTAGGCTGACCTGTAAAAGAGAGTGCCGTAGCGCCAGGTCTGCCAATTTGCCCTGTTAACAAATGAAGATTAAAAATACAGTTATTAATAAAAACACCTTTGGTTTGTTGGTTTACACCCATAGTCCAACGAGACATTGTTGCGGGGCTTTCGGCAAACCAACGTGCTGCTTTTATGATATCTTCGGGGCTAACCCCACACTGGGAAGCAACTTTTTCTGGTTTGAAATCTTCTATAAAATTCTTAAAATCTTCGAAAGTGATCTTTTCACCTTTTTCGTTAACAAAGCTAGTATACTTTTCAACAAACTCCTGGCTGAACAGATTCTCCTTTAATATTACGTATGCCATAGCATTAAGAAGCAATACATCACTTCCCGGCACAAAACCTAACCACAAAACATTTTCTTCCCCAACAGTTTTTTCCGCCTCTACTGCTGTTTCCGTTTTTCTTGGGTCTGCAATAATTATTTTTATATCTCTTTTTCGTCTTCTGAAAGCTGAATTACCAAATCTTTTATATAAAATTCTATCCCAAAGAACTGGATGGCATTCTGCTGCATTGGAACCAATAAGAAAGAATGTCTTGGCATAATCCATATCTTCATAGCATCCAGGCGGTTCATCTTTGCCAAACGTGCGATAATGCCCTACAACTGCCGATGCCATACAAAGTCTGGCATTAGCTTCTACCATATTAGAACCAAATCCTGCTTTCCATAGTTTATTAGCTAGATATGATTCTTCAGTAAAAGCCTGTCCCGAACCATAATAAGCCAACGCATCAGGACCAGAAGTGTCGAGAATATCATTAAATCTTT
>JBHICB010000234.1:0-1898 GCA_046759365.1 Hydrothermarchaeales archaeon (SeqCode) | reverse complement strand
AATGGGAGGAGATAGGTCAGAAACTCGACATAGGGATCGATATAATGAGGGACCATCAACCGACCAGATGACAAAACCAAGGGGATAAGATATAAATACCCTTGACCCCCCACTTTTTATACATGCAGGCCCATGTGAAGCGCTATAACGTTGTAATCCGGGGTAAAGTCCAAGATATTGGGCTAAGAGAGCTTATCACCGAACTTGCCAATTTCCAGCGGCTCAGAGGCTTTGTATTTAACGATATAGACGGCACCGTGAAGATAGTCATCGAGGGGGCCAAAGATATCATAGACTCTTTTTTCAAAGACGTTGAAGAAAAGACAGAAGCCATGGGGGCAGCAATCGAAGGCATCACCAAGCGAGAGGTCTCCAAAGACATCGACCTACCACACAGATTCGTTAAAATACCCTCGACCGAATGGGAGGAGATAGGTCAGAAACTCGACATAGGGATCGATATAATGAGGGACCACACAGCACTTTTGAATGGCATTAAAAACGGGCAGGATAAGACTTTAGACGTCCAAGAAAAAATGCTTAAAGCCCTCGAAAAAATGTCAGAAGCAGGGTGACGGCCTCAAATTTTTTCTCTGCATAGTGCTTGCTCACTATCTTTTATAGATTTTCCACCTGTGCTCCGCTGCCCCTTTTTTACTTTCTAAAGGCTATGTGAAAAAAAATTCATCCAGTCTTAAATGATAAAACACTATGTCTGATATACACTTTTTAAAACAGGAAAAACCGCCCCTTTTGATATTAAATCAAGCCTATTTTCAGAGTCAGAATCTAAAGGAGTGGCAATAGATATAAGTATCGTCTCTGTCCCACGGGGTGTGGAGAAAAACAAAAGCTTTGATTCTTGCTTGAATAATGAGACTGGCCAGTACATAACTGATAGAGAGTTGTCATCCTTTTTTGCCCTAAAACCCCGGGATATAAAATCATCTGTTTGCCACTCTTTTTCTAAATCAACTGCCCACCCTTCCTTTTTAAAATGCTCCTCCCTGGTTTACAATAAGAAATCTCTTCCCCCACATTTCAATCTCCCATAAGTATATATAATACATATTTACACATAATACACTGGTGTTCACATGACTAATATAACGCTATCCATCCCAAAAGAGCTTAAAGTAGAAATGGACATGTTCCCCGAAATCAACTGGTCTGAGGTTGCAAGGACGGCTATAAGACAAAAGATTGCCGATTTAAAGTTCCTTCAAGAGTTTAAAGCCCATAGTGAAATTACCCCTGATGATGCCATCCATCTTGGGAGGGAGGTCTCTAAAGCGATGGCGAAGCATTATTAGGGGCCGTTCTGATGGATCTGGTGGTAGATGCAAACATCCTCTTCGCAGCCTTGATAAAGGAAGGGGGTACAAGCAATCTGCTTTTCTCCGACAATTTACATCTATTCGCCCCCGAGTTTCTCATGGATGAATTTGAGAAATATGCTGATGTTATCAGGAAAAAGACACATCGCACTGATGAAGATTTTCAGCGGCTAATCGAAGTTTTAAAAAGAAGAATCATTTTTATCCCTATTGAGGAGATTAAACCTTACCAGAAGGAGGCACGCAATATATCACCAGACCTGCTTGACATCCCATATTTTGCCTTAGCATTGGGCATCAAAGCAAACATTTGGTCGAATGACAAACGTCTAAAAAAACAAGACCAAATTCAGATATTCAATACGGAAGATCTTATTAAATGGGACGAAAAAATTACCAATAAGGATGGGAAGGAACCTTCAAGGTGAGACGCGTCACACAACACGGAGTATGCGGTTCGCACTCTCTCGCCTAAATTGCTACGCATCACAACTTCGCATATACCGAAATCCGCCCCCCCGGAACATTCCCATTACCCCCACGTTATAGGAAGATATAGCC
>JBHICB010000233.1:0-1910 GCA_046759365.1 Hydrothermarchaeales archaeon (SeqCode) | reverse complement strand
GCTAAGATCATGGGGCACCAACGGGCGCTTGAAATGGGCTTTCCTGTTGCTGACCTTGACGAATTTGAGAAAGAGATTAAAGCACAACTCAAGGGCGCTTTCATAGATTACGGTGATCTAAGACTTACAGAAGTAGCTAAAGGCTTTGTGATGCAGGCGCTTGTCTATTTTTTGACCACTGATGCATTCTGTGAAGACCCAAATTGCAGGCTGCTCGACGCCCATAAACAAGAGGATCTTATAAGGTCCCAGCTAGAGGGCGAAGAGTTCTGCGGAAAGCACAAAAGGATAGTTCAGGGTATTAGGAAATCTTGAAAAAATTATGATGCCTATATCTAAAATATGGGTTTTTGCCCTCTTTTCTGTGTCAACAATCCCAATGTTATACCTGTAATGAGAGTGGTACCTCGATATCAGGTGTCTTTTTCTCTCCTTTTACTATCAAAACTGAGCAATGACTGTGTTCCATTACCCTTGAAGAAACACTTCCCATAAGGAATTTTTTTATGCCGGAAAGCCCTCTTGAGCCCATGACAATGTAATCGACTGGATATTCTGTTGCAAATTCCAGGATCTCATTGGCTGGCTCGCCCATCCTTATGGCAGTTTCTGGCTTTACGCCCATTTCCTCAAGTATCTTTTCCCCTCTTTCCAAGATCTCGTCGGCCTCTTTTTTATCCACCTCGCTCATATAACTTATACTTGTCTCGTCGGCATATTCATCCTCGTACTGCCTTGAAAAAGAAGTCTCTGTGTGGGCTACGTGGAGGAGTATCACTTTAGCATCAAATTTTTTGGCCAATATTCCGCTCTCTTCTACTGCAAGATCCGAGTTGCTTGAGCCGTCAACTGGGGTTAGTATAGTTTTCAAAAAATCACCCTTTAATATTATGGCTTTTAGAGAATAAATAGTTTATCTGTTTTCGGGGTTGTCAAATTTTCGGGTGCTGAAAAAAGGCAGATTTTCTGTATACACAGCCTTGTTGGAGCTGCATGGAAGAAGGTTCAGCGTAGGATGGGGGATATAGTAAAGTTTGCCGGATGTGTTCTCTAAGCCTCTGCGGTTGTTGCATGCTCGGGAACTGCTATTTCTGTTGGTTTGAGGGCGAATTTCTTTGAGAAGTTGAGGATGGTCAGCCCCACGAGATCCTTTGTCTTTGGATCATACCTTGCAAAGACCCCTTCTTCTATCTCCTCCCCCTCAGCTACAGAGGGGCCGTTGAAACTAAGATAAACTATGTCTGCATCCTTATCATAGCTTATGGATATCTTCCTTTTCATACACAAGCACCTTATCCTTTCGTCTTATCCATGAAACGAAAAAGCCCGTAATTACGAATCCTTCTTTGTTTAGATGTTTGACTATTAACAATAAAAACTTTTCAGTCACAGGTGTTTTCTTGAATTTTTTATGGTATTGGTGGTTCTCCTCTTTTGGCGAGTGATAAACGAAGTCAGAATCTACCAGAGTAGCCTTCATGTTTTCAAGGTGGTCTGCCAGCTCTGGGTGCCTTGACTTTATGTGGGCCCACTGAGCCTCTGTGAGCTTTATCCGCTTGCCAAGCTTCGATACAACCTCAAAAACGGCCATGGAAGTAATTAGTAAGACGAGTTTTTAAATATTTTAGATAGAAAAGAGAAGAAAAGCTTCGCAAACTCCCAATGATTTGGCAGTCACCTGTTTTCTAGACTATTTTTGCCCGGTCTTTTTATAATGCAGTTCCTACAATGTCCCTTTTTGTCTGCTTATTTTCTTCATCAAAGCCTCTGCTTTGCTATACCTTTCGAATTTTTTCTCCTCTCTTTTAAACTGCCTTGTATGAATGCTGCGCCTGCCGTTTTTGTAGGCTATCTTATGTCGGGTATGCAAAAGCTCATGGTACATTATAAAATCCAAGAAGAACTCCGGT
>JBHICB010000232.1:0-1924 GCA_046759365.1 Hydrothermarchaeales archaeon (SeqCode) | reverse complement strand
TCATCTCTGAGAAGAGGTTTTCTACACCCCATCTTAAGCGGTAGCGTATCGCTATAATGGTAGGTTCTTCGTCTTTATCATTGGTCAGAAGGCCCATAAGTTTATCTTCTTGCTCTTCATCAGGGTCATCGAGCACAATAAGACGAACCTTGCCTTCATAGTTTCTCAGTCGAGTATGGGAGAAACCGATCTTTGTCATTTTGCCTAAAGTTTTATTGGGAACCAGAGGGATTTCATTGATTTCCTTAAGCCGATTTTCGTGCAAACGCAAGGGGGTTATAAACTTCAGTTTGAAGATCTGATTCACATAATCCAGTAACTCTCCGGTAGAAAACCAGCGGTCAAAAACCACCCAGTTCAAAGATTTACCAACGACCTGCTGAACGGTACTGATCAGATTAATGGCGATCTCCTTGGGTTTTGCGCCTGAATACTGAGTATCTAAAAATATAGGGGTACCATATTCTTGGTCTTGGGCACAGAGTAATTTAATGCCCTTCACCGCTTTGTTTTTAGTCCCATGGGATGTCTTTTGAACCTTAGCCTTACCCGAGTATTCCGAGACCTTGAAATCAATGTTGACCACTTTGCCGGAGAAGAGATTTAATTCAAAAAACCGGCGTGAACAGCCAACCTGAAAATTTCGATAATGATCGATCATGGCCAAATCAAGATGATTTTGGAGGGTGGACTGATCAGGAAAATCCACTAACCCAGAAAGCAGTGCTAGTCCCCCAAGGGTGTGGCGAGTGGTGGTAGCCTTATAGATTCGTTTCTTATTGAAGAGGGCCAGATGAAGTAAAGCCAGGGCCTTATTCAAGGGAGGAATCCCATTGTTGTAATAGGGATGGTGGAGAAAGGAGAGTTTATCGTGAAGGCCAAGGCTTAGATAATAGGGGAACAAGAAAAAACCACCCCCACAATCGGTTTCAATACCTTGTCTTAGAAGGTTTTCCAAATCCCTGGCAATACTTTGTTTATCTCTATTGCTTCCGATACGTACTTGATTTGAAGTGTCAACTAAACTGGGCTCCCTTACAAGGACTGAGGAGAGTAGCTCCTTTTTCTTCTGGGCTCTGCCAAAGAGTCCATACTTGTTGTAGATTCTGGCAATGGTTCGGGAACTGATAGGGATATCCTCTTTCTTAAGGGTTTGAGCCATCTCTTCGTTGCCCAGAGAAGGAAACTGAAATTTTAAAGCGATCACTTTTTTCTCAATCTCATTACGGCTGATTCTGGCTTTCTTGGGACCGGTCTTTTTGGGTAAAAGCCCTTGGAGTCCTTGCTTTTCAAAAACCACCAAAGAACGATATAGCATCTCTCTTGAGAGGTTGAATTTCCTTGATGCTTCAGATTTGTTAAGATGACCAAGGATAATCGCTCGGACAGCTTCATATTTCCGAAGCACAGGATCATCCGACTTGATAGATGATTTGGAGCCCTCAATAGTAAAAGGATTTTTGATTGCCATTATTGTCTCCAAGATATAGGTTCTATCCTGGAGACTTTATACCATAATTTGTGTTTTGTGTCAAATAAAAAATGGCACTAAAAATGATTTTTTACCTCGGAAATAACTTTAAAACAGGACAATTTATTTTCTAGACAGTTATATAACTGCTAATTAATAATAATTAGCTGACGCAAAATATTAGTTAACCCAGATGTTCTGCCAAAATTAATAAGACAAAATATTAGTATAATAGGGCCGCTATTACCCTGTTTATCAATAAATATGTCAATTATTTTACCGGGTCAAAATGTCTGTTTATGGTTCTTATGCAGAGAATAGGGAAACATTATATTCAGACATTGATCTCCTTATTATAATAAACAAAGACCTTGCCAATTGGAGAGAAAGGAGACAGATTGAGGTTTCTTTGAGAAGATATACTTCAGCATTAGCTCAAATATCGCCAAAAGT
>JBHICB010000231.1:0-1928 GCA_046759365.1 Hydrothermarchaeales archaeon (SeqCode) | reverse complement strand
AAAATGATAGGCGAAAAGGAGTTGTTTATGTTGCCCGTGAAAAAAAGAGCTTTGGCAATCCTGATAATATCAGAAAAGCTTCTTGCTCCTTTAAATCCGTGCCCAGAATAGAATTCCCAAAGGCACATGTTCGAGTATTTATTCCATTCGCCTGAGGCGGATGCACCGAGGTAATCGTAAAGGAACGGAAAGACCGGGTCTCCTGTTAACCACCAACTCCTTACGTACCATGGCAACGCAATAATACCAACAACTAAAATGAACCACGCTAATTTTCTCAAGATTCGAAGATTTGCGCCATCTTTTGCACGGAATTGCCTGTTCATTTTTAATCTGCCTGAGGCATAAACAAGAAAACCTGCAAAAAATAATAGCACAAAGAACAGTCCCTGGATTTTAGTTGCAGCCGCTGAAGCACAACAAAAGATAGAGAGGTAAAGGCTTCCATCCTTCTTTTCTTCTATCCACATGAAAAATGCGTATATACCCAACAACGAGAATAATCCAAAGGATGCATCTGCAAAGGGTTGTGAAAAATAACAAGGAAAAAGAGGTATGGACAACATCGTAATAATAGCAGCCAGATATCCTACCTCTCTTGAAAAATATCTATTTCCAATGGAAAATGTTGAGATTAAAAACATTAATGAAATACTGAGGCTAAAAAGTTTTGAAAGTATCTCACTGGAGGTTATTAGACCCAATAGATATAGCATTCCTGTATGTGCAGGAAGTGTCCCGTAGAGAAATCCAGGAACATGTACTAACGTATGTTGCTTTATGTGCAGCTTTGGGAGCGCCATGTGATAGACCATGGAGTCAATCGTCCATACAGGGCTGAAAGACATGACAAGCTGGAGAGTAATAAAGATAATTATTAACGGCAAACATATGAGATCGGTTTTGTCTATTTTATATCTTGAAATGATAGTTAACGCCTTCCACTCCCTGAAAAATCTCTTTATCTCAAGGATTGAAAGTACGCCAAGTAGCATTATGAAGCAGTAAATCGCCTCTTTATACAGTAGTTTTGAAACACCGAGGTAAAAGATGCCTATTGAATAAATGCTCCAACCCAGTGGAATTGAGAAAATTATCTTGCTTATGTTGGAGTCAAAATCGACCTTTAAATAGCGGAGAATACGATTGCCTATGAGTATGGCAATAAAATTCAGTATAAGGGCATAAAATACGTAAGGAAGTTGTGATAAAAATACAGGAACCCAATGAAATTTTAATGTCTCCACAATAAGTTGTTTCGTACCTGGCTGCACACTACTAAAGTGACTAAGCCATGAGACATTAAAACAATAGTAGATAGTGAGGCTTAGTAACCATACGGAAAGAGTTATAGGGATGGCCTTACGTAAAAAGGGCGTATCCGTGGTCTGTTTTTTCATAACCTTTGGCATAATAGCTACTCTTTCGTTGATACATTTTCTTGATTCCCTGCATAAATGTCTGAGTCAAGCAGGGATAGCGTAGGTAGGCTGACCCTAAGAGATTCTTCTACGCTGAGGCGGGTCAGAATGCCAATCTGATTAATGATGTTATCCAACATCTATTCCCATGTCAATAACAAATTGCTCATTTGCATTATCAAGATAACAATGTCCGATGAAGGAAGGGGTTAATCTTCAACTCACCCCAGCCTTCAAGCAGAGGCTGGGTGGAGAACTCTGCATTTCTCACCGATGCCGCACCATAGGGAAAAAAGTAGGGGCGTATTTATAATACGCCCCTATGAAGATGCGAGTAGGGCCAAGCTGTAATAACCTCGCCCCAACCACGCCAGTATCATTTAAGGTGGAGAAGACCACCCCTCTTTTTGTTATATCCCTAACTCCTTTCTTTTTTTCTCTATATGCCCTATCATCTTTGAGGCGGTGGCATAGGGGTCTACCTCTATCATGAGGTGGCTGCCAGTA
>JBHICB010000230.1:0-1945 GCA_046759365.1 Hydrothermarchaeales archaeon (SeqCode) | reverse complement strand
AACTCAGTCCCATTCTCTCTACCGATCTCCTACGTCCTTATTACGGAAAAATCGATCGAACCATGGTCTCCGCTCTTCTTTACTAAACATGGCCTGTTCGGGAGTGCTCACTAAGAGAAAGAATACAAAGATGAGACTTGGCCAAGTTTGTAAAAGGAGCCGGCTCAGAGAAGTGCTTAAATGCCAATGAAGATCATAAGGGCTGATTATATAGACAAGAAAGTATCCCGTCAGCACAACGCCCAATGAAGCGACGGACATTGCTATACCTAGCTTCTCGTTTTCTTCGAATCTCGTTCCCAAGAGAAAAAGATAAAGTCCTAAAACTAAAGGTGCGTTGACGACCCAATGGCCGAATTGGGTAAAACCCCCTACAAACGCCTTGAAAACTTGGCCATATCTGGAGATATCTCCCAATCTTTCTACGCTGCCTCGCAATCCGGCAAAAGAAAGGAAATCGTTAGGAGGAGCAATTTGTGTTTTGAAGTAGATGACTGTCATTAGTATCGGTAAAAGTCCTGCCGCAAATGGAGTCAGCATTCCAAGATAAGCCTTAAACCCTTTGGTCGGAACGATGAAGGCAAAATGGACAATGATGACGGATAATAAAAATAGGAACCCCTCATTTTTTGTCCAAACAGAAAATCCAGCTGTCATCCCAGCCAGGAATAATAAGCCACGGGCTTTCGATAATCTCTCATGCAGGCAGAACAAGACCAGAGTCGCCAAAAAGAAAAATCCAAGAGGGACATCTGCTTGCTGGGAAGCCCCATTTTCAATTAAGAACGGGGTACCTAAGAGGACCAGTCCTGCCAATAGGCCTTGGCTTTTACTGCGAAGTATGCACAACGAAGAACATACGAGCCCCACGGTCGCAAAGGTAAAAAGCATGGATAAGAGTGCCGGTATCATTATGCTTTCATGGCCGACATACTTCCAGCCTCGGGCTACAAGAACAGAGACCAGCAAGGGATAATCAGGGTGAGACCAGCCCAAAAACACAGAAAAAGCATTCGTCCATTGGTCGCCGCCTCGGAATATAAACCGTGCGCGCATGTTCCAAATGGCCCAGGCATCCCATCCTCCATGTGGTCTATCTATTGATATGAGCAGGAAGGCGGCAACGGCAGCCGCTAGCGCTATATAGAAACCAATCAAGAGAATCCTCTGAATCATTAGTTTTGGAGCCGGTTCGAAATGGATTCTAGAATCTACGGAATCGCGACGCCCTCTAATTCCGTGCAACAATATTGCACTTAAGCCTACAGAAAATATGATTTCTGCTGTGATGAAGCCAGCTCTTGAAGGGTGCAAAATTACCAGCCAAAGAAAGAAGATTAAGGAGCTAATTCCAAAACCGAGTCCGACAGCAAGACAACCCTTGATCAAGAAATGGGACCTGACTGGTATGATGTCACGGCACAAAAAGCAAATCAAAATAGACGCCGTCACTAGTGGTATAAGAAGCGATAGCAACAACATCATTTGCTCTCGTTACGGAACAACATGACACCATTTCCAAAGTCCTTGAGGAGGATGAGAATTTTCCCCTTAAAACTCTCAGGGTCAGGAAAAGTGCCGCGAAAGTTTCCTACAACAAGCTGATGCTCTACAGAGTAGGCGACAATGACCGGTGAAAGGGCATATTGGGTTAAATAATATCTTCCAGCACTAGGGTCGAAGCGTATATCTTTCGCCTGTTTATTCGAGATGTAGCCGACTACGCTATTTGCAGGCAACATTTTCCTGAGCCCTTCAAATCTCTTCTCATAGAGCGTAATTCTGTCTTTGCCCAGAGGCTTTATGTCAAAAGCCTTCGTTCGTCGAAACGACTGGAAATTCGATAGCAAAGCAAAGAAAACCAGCATTATTATCCCAACTTTCACCGAAAAATGAGAGCACCTCACGTCTAAAGTATATCAGATTATTAGGAAGGAGCGACAAG
>JBHICB010000229.1:0-1975 GCA_046759365.1 Hydrothermarchaeales archaeon (SeqCode) | reverse complement strand
TTGCCGCGTTTTCTTAGCCGATCATCACTGAGGTCACGTTTTAATCGCTTTATCATACGCTCTACAGACGGCCTTCTCATCATAATGGCTTTAAAGCGCTTTGCCATTGGCGGATCATCAGGCTCTATAGATGGTAGCATATCAAAGGATAGGGTGACAGCCCGGCCCTTTGTCGATTGGGGTGAGCAGGTAAGTTTATGCAGGCATCCCGAGCAGACACTGACCTTGTTTTCATCCAAAGGTGCCTGGTAAATAAATTTATCATAATCGAAACGGGCGCCTTTATAATCCATTTCAAAACCACCAATGCATATGAGATTACCTGAAGCTGTGATCTTGGCCATGCCTGTAGGAAGATTCTGTGTAACCGACTTTGTCCTGCGAGGGTTGAAAGAAGCTTTTAGTTCGATACCAAATCGATCCATAAACGTATCTTTCAGCTTCCCATTATCACAAGCGCTGTCATAAAGAACTCTATCGATCCACGGCTTTACTTCAGGCAGATTCTCAAAAAGCATCTCCACATGAGGAAGTAATGTTTCGCCGTCAAAGGTTGCAGCATCGGCTGCCGCTGTGGCATCCAGGGCAACCCCCTGCCGGGGCAAACCCAGAACAGAAGCTTTATGACCCCAGATCATCTTTCCATTGGATTTTACGATAGTACCGGCTCCATTATCTGCCAGATCCCATGGATGGGAACAGTTTTCTTGATTTTCACATCGACAATTTTTGGTAACTTTAGATTGGGATTTCTTTGTCTCTTTACCTTTTGGGTTCGTATAAGCAACGGTTTCAAAACCCGAATATGCATGATAATGGGTGGTGTCGCCAACGAGTTCGTTTTCTTTCTTGATAATGCCTTGCTCAATATTGCGACGTACTTCCTCCCATTTGTTTCGACTCCACAGCCCATACTCGGTCATGATTTGATCAAATTGCTCGATTTTACGCAGGCTCGGAATACTTCTGTACCAATACTTTTCGTCACTATTATTTGGAATGAAACCGCAAACTCGGGCAAAAGAAAGATTCGAGGATAGAAGATTATGAACGACTTCAGGCTCAGGGGCAAAACCCATTAAGCAAGCACCCGTAAAACTCTTAAATAGCGCATAAAAATCTTTGGGCCTTTTCCCGCCCAAACGTTTGGGAACAACCCCGGGTGAAACGGATTGGGGTGAAACAAGAGGTACTGCTATCTGTTTGGATTTCATCTCATGTAGCACGGATATTGATTTGTCCATTGTTGCCCGGTTAAATAAAAGTCTTTGACGACCCTCATCTTTTGTTTCTTTATTTTCAATGGTGTCTTCTTTAAGTTGTTTTGAAATGTTAAAATCATACAAAGCATTATAGTATGAAACGGCTAACTCGCGATAATCTTCCCATGGAAAGTTTTTGAGAATGAAATACCATTGTGCATCACGATTATTGGAAAGAAGTTCGTCATCTTTGTTGACAATTTGAATTAATGGCAGTTGGATATGATTTAAAACTGGTACCTGATTGAGCATAATATTCTTTCCTCTTGAATTGCAAATTTTGTAAGACTTATTGCTTTACGGTCATTTTGGGGCGTGTTTGGCTTTGAAAACCCCGAAAATCCAAGCTAACTTAGTAGAATTATTATAATACCTTACAAAATAAATCAAGAGAAAAATGCTCTATTATACTGTTTTTATTAATTTTAAATGATTTATGCGTTAGCTCTATAGATCAGGAAAGATGTCAATTTCCGGAAGAAGAAAAAATTATCCTACCCCAATTCATGAAACAAATAGTGGCTGAAATCACCCGACAAGCGAGGACGCACTCCGAAATCGATCAAACTTCTGGCGTGAGCGTCAGGATTTCTATTAATAACCAGGAAAATGTTATCGCCAACACCCTGCGCCGTTATTTAAGATTAAAGGAAAACTACATTGTTCCTCGAATTACGGATCTGACATACATAACCGCGACCACCTCGGGAAAG
>JBHICB010000228.1:0-1995 GCA_046759365.1 Hydrothermarchaeales archaeon (SeqCode) | reverse complement strand
ACATATCCTTGAGCAAAGAGGAAAAAGCAGAGAGGCTCATCGATCTCTTCATGGATTAGGTCTGCTGCTCCTCTTTTTTGCTGATTTTTTGGCTCTATCACAGATAGATGGGGCCAAGAAGAACCACATAGACAAGTAACATGCCAGGTTCTGATGGAAAAAGCTCTGTCACTTGGAAGCTAAGTTATGTTTTTATAACCGAAGAAAGAGAAAAGTTGTCAACTAGAGTAATATTATTAAAATCAAACACGGCGTTAAACGTTGGAAAAATTAGTTAAAAGTCTATCTAAAACTAAATGTAGAATCTCTGAATATAGAGTAGCGGGGGGGAGATTTGAACCCCCTACTATAATTTCTTCTTCTAAGTTGGATTGAAATTTTCATAAAACCAGGGGTTTGAGCATTTTTGCCCTTAAAGGTTCAAAATATATATATTGTGGTGCATTAAAAATCCAAAGATATAATTTGGGCCCATAGCTTAGCCTGGCAGAGCGCCCGGCTCATAACCGGGCGGTCAAGGGTTCAAATCCCTTTGGGCCCACCTTATTACGATCACAAATCCCTTTATTTTCAAACGATATGTTTTTCAATAATCGAAGGAATTGAGTGATTTATCTGCGCGGCCGTAGTATAGCCTGGTAGTACACCAGCTTGCCAAGCTGGTCGCCCGGGTTCAAATCCCGGCGGCCGCACCATCTTTTCATGTCCATTATTTACGATGAAAAGGAATGCCTTCAAGTTCAAGAACTAGGCTTCTCCAAGATCTTGATCAGGTTCACGATTGTCTCATTTACAGGCGTATCTATACGATGCTTTTTACCCAATTCAATGATGGCCCCATTTAGATAATCGATCTCAGTCTTTTTACCTCTCTCGATATCTTGGAGCATTGAGCTTCTGTGACCGGCCGTAGGAGGAAGCTGTTTTTCAAGTAAATAGTTAAAATATTTCAATGCCGAAAACTTCAAATTGATGTTCTCAGCTTTAGCAACTTCGAAGGCTTCGTCTAATAATTCTGTCATAATCTGCTTTGTCTCTTCGTGGTCTCCTAACGTTCCATACGGAACCTTCAAGATCGCAGAGAGGGGATTTAAGGCAATGTTATAGAAAGCCTTCATCCATTTATCGCGTATAACATCATCAGATGGAAGGGTGGGGATGCCTGACTTTGAAAAAGTTTCTGCAATTTTTTTGGCCTTTTCCATGTCTCCATTGACAGGTGAGACCAAACACTCGCTGGCATAAACGGTGACCTTGACATGACCTGGCTTTAAAAATTGCGCTCCGAATATTGCCATACCGCCTGCAGTTTTATCTGACCCAACAATACCAGCAATGGTTTCTTCGTTGCCTATCCCGTTCTGCATAGACATGACCAGGGTGTCCTCTCCAACCAAAGGTCTGATCTCTTCAACCGCATCTTTAGTATCGTAAGACTTGGTTGTAATCATAATCAGATCTTGTGTTCCAATCCTCTCGTTGATCCCAGTAAAGGCCTTTAAATTGGTGAATAAATGTTTACCCCATATGCCGGTTATTCTCAGGCCGTCCTTATTGATTTTGGATACGTGGGGGTTTCTACCAATTAACGTCACCTCGTTTAAATTTGACAAAAATCCCCCAAATACTGAACCCAGGGCACCTGCGCCCATTATAAGTATTTTCATCAGTACACCAAGATTTTAAATAAAATTTTATATGTGATGTAAATACTCTATTTCGTGTATAATTAGTTTTGCTCCGGTAGTGTAGCACGGCCAATCATGCTGGCCTTTCGAGTTCATTTTCTCATAGGTTAATGGAGATGAGCGAAGACAGCCGGCGACTCGGGTTCAAATCCCGGCCGGAGCACCTATCTAAAATGTGGCCGAGGTAGTGTAGCTTGGTTAGCACAGGGGGCTGTGGATCCCCTAGCCCGGGTTCAAATCCCGGCTTCGGCCCTCACATGTTTTAATTTTTTTACTAAATCCCCTAGGGGATTTATTATTAATAGAA
>JBHICB010000227.1:0-2043 GCA_046759365.1 Hydrothermarchaeales archaeon (SeqCode) | reverse complement strand
GATAGATCCTGGCTTGCTGCTACTTTAAGGTTGCGCAGAGCTAAGGAGCAGAATATAGGATCACTTCGTCCCTAGGTCTCCTACTTCATCCCGCATGCCGCCTTTTGTCTTACGGCGAATCCGGCTTGGGGTATCCGTGGGCTTATTTGCCAGGTGAGGGGGATCTTTTGTGGCTTGATGGTATGTAGCTATGGTGGTATAGTCACTCTACATTTATGGCAAAGAGAAAGATAAAAACAACCGCTTCGACTCTTGTTCTGCTTCTTGCTTTTGGGGTTGCGTGCGTGAGCCTTGCCGCTCCTACCCTGCGAGAACAGAGGAGTCGCTTACCGCAAGGCTGTGCATCAGGAGCGGCGTGTGACGAGCTCAATATTATATGTGTTTTTGGCCTAGCTCCCGGACTATCTACTGAGCCTGCACTCATTTCTTCCTCTCCCAAGGATACTTCAAAAAACAGTCTATTTCTGTTTGTTAAAACAGACTATCGATCATGTGTGTCTGGCAAAATTCTTCTGACAAGCCGTGGAATCCTTTCCGCAAATCAATTGGTTTTTTCACAAAAGATTTCTATTCACCTTTTCAATTCCGTTCTGACCCTCTGATTTTCCCTACATAGATTCCTTGCTAGTGCTTTCGGTCCTTGCTCTGTTTGACGGGCCGAGGGTGTATTCTTTTCAACAAGATTGATTTTCAAGGAGGTAATGAAAATGAAAAAGTTCGTATTGTTGGGATTGGTCTCTCTTTTGATCGTTTCAGGAGTAGCCCTAGCTCATCAGTCAGAAGAGCAAAGAGGGTCCTCCATGCAGGGTATGATGCAGCAGATGATGGGTGGGGAAACAGCTGACAAAGGTAAGTCTGGAATGGGGGGTATGATGAATATGATGGGGATGATGGGACAGATGAATAAGATGATGGATCAATGCACTACCATGATGGGCTCTGGCCGGGCGCCAGAAGGCAAGGGCAAACAGGAACATGATAAGGGCAAACAGGCACAATAGGCTAATAAAATTGTGCAGTGGGGCAGGGACTGAATTGTTTCTGCCCCACTAAAAAACTGGATGGCACTCACTTGAAAAAAACTCTTGTAGGATTACTGGTCTTTTCATTTCTGTATTTCACTACGTTTGCGAGAAATACGGAGGGGTTTTTCCACAAACGTGAGCAGCCCCTGCCTGCAGGTCAGGATCTCTTTAAGAAGCTAAAAATCGAGAGATTCAGTGAGAAGGTACTAGCCCCAGATTTTACTCTGGCCGATCTGACCGGGAACCGTGTGGGGGTCGGGAGCTTAAAAGGAAAGGTTGTTTTCATGAATTTCTGGGCCACCTGGTGTGTGCCTTGTCGGCAGGAGATGCCGACGATGGAAAAACTTCACCGGGAAATGAAGGATCAGGGCCTAGGAGTGGTCGCTGTCAACATCAGGGAGAGCCCAAAAGCGGTGCAGGACTTCGTTGATGGTCTGGGTCTGACCTTCACCGTTCTTTTTGATCGAGAAGGGGAAGTCTCGAAGGCCTACGGAGCCTGGGGAATTCCTTTAACCTATATCATCAACCGCAAAGGGGAATTTGTGGGCAAAGTCATGGGTTATAGAGAATGGGACAGCCAAGAAGCCGTGGCCTTCTTTCGTAGGCTCATGGCTGAAAAGCCATAGGGGGGACAGAATTAGATGATGAATGGAATGGGAATGATGGGGTGGGGTATCTGGGGTATCTTTAGTTTCTTTCTGGGCCTAGTCCTTATCTTTCTTTTTATTTTAGCTGCCGTGGCCGGAGTTAAATGGATTTGGGGCCAAAAGATGCCTTTTGTTCGAGGAGATGGGGAGAGCGCCTTGGACATTCTAAAGAAGCGCTATGCCAAGGGAGAAATAAATCAAGAGGAGTTTGATCGTATCAAGAGGGATCTCGAATAGAGGATAGCGATGAAACCTATGAGATGGACTAATTTTGTCTTTTTTGTAATGGCGTTATTTTTTAGGCCTTACTCTCCGGCTAATTCAGGTGAACCAACAGCGGCAGATCTCACGTTGGGCGAAAGAGTATATTG
>JBHICB010000226.1:0-2072 GCA_046759365.1 Hydrothermarchaeales archaeon (SeqCode) | reverse complement strand
CTCCGCCAACTTAATAAACCCTTGTCTTTGCCCTTCCTCAATCTTCACAAGTATATCTTGTTGCCTGATAAGTATCTCCTCTTGTCGTTTGAGTACCTGGGAGTTTTCCTTACGCATTTCCCTAACGAACCACACAAGGGAAATGAACGTCCCACAAACCGTGGCAATTATAGCTAATGTTTCCATGTTTTTGACTCCCCATCTTCTCAAGCTTTCAATAAGCAGATAACAATGCTATTATATCACAATGTCATGATTATACATATCTCCACTTACCTGTGGGTTTGGGGTACGAATCTTCCTTGCGTTCTCTACATGAAATAGACTCTTTCACGCAAAGCTACATTAACGCTAAGAACCGTAATCGTATTCTGCAAGTGGGAAGCAGACCGTCTTTTTGATGCTACTACGATGCCTGGCAATCTCCTCCAGCCGTTTGTAGACCGGTGCATCGAAATACTGTTCACCGCATCTTTTACATACCCATGCTGGAACATTATCCACATAAATCGTCTGACCCTTGAAATGAAACCTGGCTCGAATCAGAAGATATTCCACTTTGCCTTCACAAAATTCGCATAAATCAGCCTTTTTCCTTACCATTACTTCTTATCCTCTTCAACAAAAGCCGTGATAATCAATAAAACACCAGCTAAAAGAAAACGGCATATTACATGAGCACACCGACCATCTGTTGTACTGCCTACTACTTCATAGCGTGTACCACGTGGGTCACGAGTAAACTTCCGTGCAACTTTACCCGTAAGAATGACCCTTTCAATGTCCTTTGCCTCAAGTCCATCCTCAGACATTTCTTCGTTAGTGTGTGAACTGATACGATACCTTTGTTCACGGGTAGCTTGGCGTATTCGCTGTATCACACGCATCCCATCGTATCCTTAAGGCACCGGCTGCTTTTATTATATATATCATACGCCCCAGAAAAAACCCAAATCCTAATTTGAATTTAGAAATTAGGAGTTAGAATTTCTAAATTTGAGCCTCTTTACTTCTTCACCTTTTCACCTCTTTGCCTCTTTGCCTTTTTATTTGCTAAATTTCCCTTTGTTTTCCTCCCACCACTCCTGCCATTTTACGGGGTCTTCTCCGAAGTCTTGATCTGTTATACCCTCAAGTGCCAATGCCGCCTGCTCTTGGACACGCGAATCTTCATCTTTAAGGGCGGCGATCAGCGGCTGAATGGCACGAGGGTCTTTTATCTCTCCCAGTGCCTCTGCTGCCCTGCAACGAACTTCCCAACCTTTAGCTTTAATGGTAGCAATCAGTGGCTCAACGGCACGAGGGTCTTTTATCTCTCCCAGTGCCCATGCCGCCTTCCCTCGGACATTCAAAACTTCATCTTTAAAAACAGCAATCAGCGGCTCAACGGCACGGGGGTTTTTTATCTCCCCTAATGCCCATGCCGCCTGCTCTCTGACATACCAATTTTCATCCTTAAGGGCAGCAATCAGTGGCTCAACGGCACGAGGGTTTTTTATTTTCCCCAGCACCTCTGCCACTCTCTCTCGGATATCCGAATCTTCATCTTTAAGGGCGGCAATCAGTGGCTCAACAGCACGGGGGTCTTTTATCTTCTCCAGTATCTCCTCCAGAGCATTTGCCGCTTCCTCACCCGGTGAAGTCGGCTTACCAAGATCGTGACCGCGGAACGGATACACAAGAGCGTCCCAACTCCATGCTAATGATGCATCATCACCTAATATTCCTATCAGGAATGGTATTGCAGGAGCTGCCTTTGCACCTTCTTTTCCCAGATGATAAGCGCCATATGCTCGCTCCCTTGCGTCCAATGAATATAACTTTTTAATCTTTTCTCTTACATCAGAAGGAATGTCGGAGGGAATCTTTTCCTTAGAAATATTCTGTTTTCTTACATCGGAAGGAATATTGGATGGAGTCCTTTCCTTAGGAATATTTGGCCCACTGGCACAACCTAATCCTACCACAATAAAACTGATTCCAACCATAACCACCAAAATATCTTTAACCTTCTCCATGACGTCCTCCTTTATTTTTGCGTTTTTTGCGTCTTCTTTGCGCTCTCTGCGTGA
>JBHICB010000225.1:0-2112 GCA_046759365.1 Hydrothermarchaeales archaeon (SeqCode) | reverse complement strand
TCATTTTCATTTAATATTGGCCTCTGTGATTGGTGTTGCATCCATAGATATTCTTTTTAAGACGAGGTATGGGAGGGACTTCACCATTGGCAGGGTCATTGAAGCAGGAAGCCTGGTCAAAGTCAAGGTCAGCTACGATATCTGTGCAAGCATCAAGCCGTGCATCCAGACCTTTGAAAACCATATTAAAGCAAAGGAAGGGGACCTTGTCAAATTGAAGGTTGAGAAGGGGTTTCTCAATCTCAGGGGAAGCAAGGTGGCAGGATTAATAGGTGTAGTCGATGGATGACTCGACCCTTCTAAAGATCTCTATTTTGGTTTCAACTATTGGACTTATAACACTCTTTTTCGTTTCAAGCTATACCCGACCTCCCAATGTCAAGATCTCTGAAATCACCTATGATGATGTTGGTGTATATACCGTCATAAAAGGCAAGATTACATCAAAAAACGTACACAAAGATGGCCATATCTTCTTTGATATCGCAGATGATACAGGAAAAATGAAGGTGGTTCTTTTCAGCGGCACGGCAGAAACTTTAAACAGTGAGACTCTTGCCTGTCTGGAGGTGGGAAAAAATATAGAAGTCAAGGGTAAAGTCGACGAATATAAAGGCAGCCTAGAGATCATACCAAAAGTTGGGGAGGATGTAAGTTGCTCAAGCCCTTAATCTTTGTTTTTATAGGTATTTTACTGGGAACATTCACAGGCTTGGTTCCCGGGATCCACGTCAATAACGTGGCCATTGTAGTAATCTCATTGTTGCCCGTCCTTTTGGAGAGATTCACTGAACATGATATTATAGCCTTGGTAATAGCCATGGCGGTTATACATACTTATGTAGACTATATTCCGTCCGTCATCTTCGGGGCGCCGGAGGAGTCAAGTGTCCTATCTGTACTTCCCGGCCATAAATTGCTTTTAGAGGGTAGGGGATATGATGCCATAAGACTGACGGTCATTGGAAGCCTAGGGGCAACGATAATCAGCTGTGCCGCTCTGCCCGTGGGCATAGTCGTTTTTCCTATTTTGTACTTCTATACGAGGAAGGTCATTCACATCCTTCTTATCTTTATTGTCCTCTACATGATCTATCTGGAAAACGGCCTAAAAAAGAGGCTCTCTGCTGTTGTTGTGATAATCTACTCTGGACTTTTAGGTATTATCATCCTAAACTACGGGATCTTGAGTCCGAAGTATGCTCTTTTCCCGACTCTTACTGGACTCTTTGGTATAAGCACCTTGTTGACCTCGTTGAAAAGCCATCCTGACATTCCAACCCAAAATCTGGATTACTCAAAGGAGAATTTCACACGGGGAATATTGGTAGGTTCGCTTGGCGGTATGTGTTCAGGACTTCTTCCCAGCGTGGGTTCTTCTCAGATCGCTGTCATGGCCCAGAGTTTCTTGGGGGAGAGCGACGATAGGGAGTTTCTTGTAGCATTGGGCGGGATAAACACCGCCAATGCCATCTATGCACTCCTCGCCCTATATCTTATAGGAAGGCCTAGAAGTGGTGCATCTATAGCCGTAGAGCAGATATTAGGAGAGGTGGCCTTCACCGACTTGGTTTTCATGATCTCGGTGGTAATGATAACCTCACTATTTGCCGTCTTCATTACGCTGAGGGTTGCCAGAATAGTGATTAAAAGGGTCCAACTGATAGATTACCAGAAATTTACAATAGCCATCCTGCTCTTTCTTTTCTTTATGATCATCTATCTTACTGGATGGAAGGGCCTTTTGATAGCCATAACGGCCACAGCCATCGGCCTGATGCCTCCAGTGATAGGAGTAAAGAGGAGTCATTGTATGACCGTGTTAATCATTCCAACCATTATGTATTTCATGATGATCTAAATCGAATTTGGTCTTAATTTTGCGTTAGTTAGCTGTACTGTGAATCATGATCGGTTACATCAATAAAAATCTTTGCAGTTTCATATTATGAGAGATCAGGAAAAAAAGGAATGATTAGAACTGTGGTACAAGTACAGAATAAATTTACATAAAAATACACATATAGTTAAAAATATGAGTTAATAACAAGTTGGAGTTGTAGAGTCCCGATATTTTTTCACCCCCCCGATCCATTGGACGGCATGACCAAG
>JBHICB010000224.1:0-2119 GCA_046759365.1 Hydrothermarchaeales archaeon (SeqCode) | reverse complement strand
ATACACCGTCAAATTTGATGGGGTCAAGGACCGCATCTGGGTCATCGTACCACAATGAGAGGCGTCCCTTTTTCAATTTGACGGAATATTTTTGGACTGTTTCTGTGATTACAGCATCCGCATAACCTGAAAGGATCTCAGTATTGTCGATAAAAAGTCTTAGGCCTGCGACGTCTGATATCATCAAAGTGTCAAAATTGGATGGGAATACCAGCACAGCCACTAGGTTGGTGCCTTCCAATATATCTCTAGGATTACCTGTGACAAAGGAGATTCTTAGATCCTTCCTAAGCTCCTGGGTTATCTCGTTCTCTTTTCCTATTATGCCGACCTTAGGCTTTTCTACTCGGACAAAGGCGCTTGTCTCTGGTGCTGCCACCGCGGTATAAAGCAAGGCAGCGTAGATGACCCCCATGACTATAATCATCTGGACGAAGAAGGCCATGATATAGACCCTCTCCCCTATTATATCCTTGAACTCCTTTTTTGAAAGTGTTATTGCCTTCTTCATCTTATCACCAACATGAGGTTATACCCAGCGTGGATGGCAGCCCCAATCAAAAGATAAAAGATATATGCGAGGTTCTCTCCTTTTGTAAGCCTGCTTATTCCCAGCCCCACAATACCTGACGAGACGGCGTGGACGAACAATATAGTTCCTATCCTTAGAGTCAAGATCTGGATAACTCTAGATGGTAAGGTGAGTGCCACAATCACGACCAGGAAGAAGTTTTCAAAGAAGAAAAAGCCTATCCCGGCTAGCGCACCGTAGAAGAATCCACTCTCTGCATCAAATTTACCAGGTCTATTGACCGCTACAGAGTATAGTCCCAGGGGTTTTAAAAACTCCTCTATTAATGCAAAGATAATGGTTATCAAATAAAGTGTGAAGTAGGAAAATCCGAATGTGAAAAATATCAGAATCCCCAGGGCCACCTCCAAAGTGAATGAAAAGATCACCGCAAGGCCCGCAAATCCAAAAGAGAGTGCGGAAATCCCCAAGGAGGTATGCTCCATCTTGGTCAGGACCCAATCCGTGAAGTCATTCATCAAATCAAAAAGAGCCGGCCTTGGTCCAAATACAATGTCGTCTCTTTCTAGTAGTTTTGTGGATATCGATAGTGCGATGAATGTGTACAAGGCTAATGACATAATTAAAAATAGCGTGGTCAGGGGGTTGATGCCTTTGCCTACAACAAGCCTTGAAATGTTAATAAAAGGCAGAATCTCAAAGGCCGAGACAGGGTTAAAATATTCCATGCTCAGTGAGACAATCAGACCCACAAACAGGACAACATAAAGGAGCATCATCGAGATGTTCGCTTCTTTTATGGTTATTGAATAGATGCTTAAAATGATGGCAGTGATTATAACCCCTGCGTTTACTGCCAGCAAAACCGCCAACACAGCCCCTAAATTTGCAATCGGGATATTTTGAAGCTTGAGCAAAGCCAACCACAGAACAGTCTGGATGGAGATAAAAATGAAGATGGCACCAAATTTCCCGAGCATTATGTCTTTTGTGTCTATAGGCGAGGTAAGCAACGATTCGAGTGTCTTTCTCTCTTTCTCGCCCACAACTATGTCGACTATCAGGTTTCCCGAGGTAAAGATGGGAAAGAACAGGACAAGTGGTATCAGATAGCCCAGAAAGAAGCTGGAGAATCTACCCTCCTTCTTTTCTATCATCACGGGGTTTAGAAGCTCCTTTTTCAGATTTATAGGCTCTAAAACAGCGGCACTAAGTTCTGATTCTCGCATACGCCTTAGTTTAAAGGATACATCCTCCACAGACGTTGATATGGCATCGAAGACGGATACCCGCTTTAGATTGGCTCGATCTATAACAAGAGAGAAGGAAAGTTGGTTATTTGATTTCTCTTTGTAATCCTCAGGTATCATCAAAACACTGGTTATCTCGCCCCTCCAGAGGTTTTCGGATGGTAATGTGTCAAAATATTTTATCTCTAGCTTTTCATTATTCTTCAAGGCTTCTAGAAGTATGGAACTGTCCAAGGAGTTGTCTACCACTCCTATGGGGACAAATCCCCTCATCGTAGGGACTGCGGTCTTGATGTCCCCGGTGCCGCCGGGGGCGGAACGGGTGAATCGGTCCTCC
>JBHICB010000223.1:0-2131 GCA_046759365.1 Hydrothermarchaeales archaeon (SeqCode) | reverse complement strand
GATAAAGCTGTTTTTTTTCAGCTCTTTTAAATGGTAGCTGAACCTGGCCCGCTCCTTTTGGTAACCACTCTTCTCTGGACTGGCTGCAGCGTTCACAATGGAGATAAGCTCGTCCACAGAGTTTACACTTCCCCCATTTTCATAAAGCCCTTTGAGTATCTTGAACTGTCCTTTAGATATATCTTTGATGGGAAAAGGGGGTATGGGCAGGATCTTCTTTATCCCAATATTCTCACCATTTTCATCATATGCAGAAAGCCCACTGTAAATCTCCACTCCGGTGACAAGGGCGGCGATGTAGCATCCGATCCCCACAGTTTTCATGGATCCGGTTGCGTTGAGTTTGACTTCAAATCCGTCATTTCTCTCCTTTACGATTATTTTGGTTATATCAAGGGCGCATTGAAGGACATCCTCTTTGTCTATCATCTCCTCTTCCACTTCAGCAATCACTTTTATGTCCATTCTGAGGTCCATGGCGGTCTGCCTTGCAGTATCCTCTCCTTCCAGGTTTCTATCCTTTCCCAAAAGCAGAACGACCTTTTGAAGGGGAAACTGCTTCAGGCTTTCCAGGAGCTTTATCTTTGTATGTCCTACTGGTACTATGTGGGAGATCTTTTCCATAGATTTTAGTGAATACTTCGATAATATATATTTCTTTCGGTTAAAATTATCTTTTATGCTTATCTTTGTAGAAATATTTGAAATTTATACTATAGCTGAATAAATAGTTAAAATAAATATTTAATTATAGAAAGCTTTTTATACTATAACTTCAATATAAATTACCAGGTGACGTAAAAATGAACGAACACTGCGATTGGGAAGAAGTCTATAAACTGAATGGAGTCTCTCCAGAATACAACAAACCTCTAGACGACTTTGACATCATGGTAGAAGAGATAGAGACCAGTTTATCAAAAACAGAATTTGAAGAAGTCCATCCCCTTATTCCACAGAAAGAAGCCATCTCCATATAAGGGAGCCAGAAACACTCCATGTTACAGTCTCATAAAGGATCTTAAAGAAGGCACAAATTCCCACCATATTTATATATCCAGAATGAGAAGTTGCATATTGGGAATGAAAATGAGCCCGAAAAAAGAATCAGCCCCATTATTCACAAGGTTTTATAAGATACTCCAAGAAAGTATGAGTGACTACGATGGCGATTTCCAAGAGGTCGTTAAACTTACACCAGAGGTGTTCAAACTCTTCGTCAACCTCTTGGGAGATCCCCAGGTCTCAGCAAGTAGCAAACCTATAATAAACGCTGCCATTGCATATTTTGTGGCCCCCTTCGACGTCGTCCCTGAAGAGTATTATGGCCCCATGGGCTATCTTGACGACCTTTTTCTTTGTGCATGGTCTCTTAAAAAACTTGAAGAGCAGGTCGGCTACGAAGTTTTAGAGAAAAACTGGGAGGGTGGGGGAAATCTGGACACCGTTATTGACGAGATCTATAAGAAATCCAAAGAGACCATAAAAGGCATGGAGAAGGATATCTTAGTATACGTAGGACTTGAATGAAAAGCGCCCCCTATTACCCCTACTAGATTTCTTCTAAACGGAAAGCATAAGAATTTTCTAAATTTAAAATAAGATTAAATGACCGGTGCTTCTATGCTCAGCGATCTTCTAAAGACGTGTTTGGATATCAAAGAAGAGGAGACGGTTCTCATAGTAACGGACTACAACAAAACAGACATTGCCTCTAGATTAGAAGATGCGGCCAAGAAATTGAGTGATGAAGTTATTGTAACAAAAATGAAGCCTAGGACGCATCATGCAGAGGAGCCTCCAAAGGTAATTGCTGAAGCCATGAAGAGAGCTGATGTGGTCATCATCCCTACGACAATGTCTCTTACACATACAGACGCATCCAAAAACGCCTGTGAAGCCGGGGCAAGGCTCGCCTCTATGCCAGGTATTACAATGCAAATGTTGACAAAAGGGGGTATGTCCGCAGATTATAATAAGGTAAAAGAGGAATCTGAAATCATAGCAGAACTCCTATCCAACGCTAAAAATATCAAAATAAAAACAAGCTTAGGCTCAGATTTTACTGCAGACCTTAAAGGTAGAAACGGTAGAGCAGACGCTGGAATTCTTGACAAGAAAGGGATGAAGG
>JBHICB010000222.1:0-2178 GCA_046759365.1 Hydrothermarchaeales archaeon (SeqCode) | reverse complement strand
CTATCAAAAAAACAAAACTTCCTAACCCGTGAAGAGCAACAAATAGTCATATCAAAAGCAGGAAAAGAGTTTAGAAAAGTAAGCAAAGAGATTTTTGCACTCAAATCGGTGCAAAACTTAAGAAGATGTCTGCCCCGAGGAATCGCATTCCATAACGCGGGCATGCTTCCAGACATAAAACATATTGTTGAAAAACTGTTCGCAGAGGGCCTCATAAAAGTGTTGTTTGCAACAGAGACCTTTGCTGTGGGGATCAACATGCCTGCGAAAACTGTCTGCTTTGACAACATGAGAAAATACACCGGGAAGGGTTTTAGGCTTCTAAATTCGAAAGAATACTTCCAGATCTCGGGCAGAGCAGGGCGTAGAGGCATCGACAAGAAAGGTCTTTCTGTTGCGATCCTCCATCGACCCTCTGCAGAGCTTGACAAGATAGCAGAGTTTACAAGTAGAGACGTTTTACCTCTAAAGTCCCAGTTCAAGCTCACATACAACACTGTCCTTAACATGGTGCACCTCCATTCACCAGAGGAAAACCAGCGGATACTAAGGATGAATTTTTACACATTTCAAAAGCTTCAGGGAAGAACAGACAAGAGGGTGTTGGGCTCTATAAAGGCAAGAAACACAAAGATTTTGAAGACACTAACAAAACTTGGATATATCAAAGATGGCAAGCTTACAAGAATAGGGCTATTTGCCACAAAGATATTCTCAAAAGAGCTTGAGATATCCCAGATCTTTGCAGGATGGTTCAATTACGATCTTGACGAGTACTCCATCCTGCTTCTAGTCGCAGCCTTGACATATGAAGGGAGGAGAGGGTCAAGGTTCTACAAGACATACCATCCTAAAAGGACAGCCCAACTCCTAAATGTGATTCAAAACCATCCCGTGCTAAAGAAAGGAAAATGGCACCAGAATCTGGAAAAGATGAGTGCCATTGTAGAGCCCTGCCATCGTCATAAGATATTCATGGATATACTAAAAAACACAAACATGCTTGAAGGCGACCTCATAAGACTTCTTATGCGGGTAATGGACGCCCTTGAACAGATAGACAACGCCCTGGATGATGATGAAATACTCACTGGGAAGGTTAAAAACTGCAAGTATCTGATAAGAAACTCCCTTGAAGGAATACACGTTTTCTAAATGGTTTCTGTTTCATTCAGTAAGATGTATCTCTAAATATTCAAGTATGACCTGCTATTTTTCATACTACGTTCAAATGAATCCTGGGAGAATATTTGAGGTCTAAAGACTTTAATCTTTATCTGCTTTTTTCGAAAGCCTCCTCTTCATCTCCTCGATGCTCTTTGGTTCCCCCTCTGTCATCTCCGACAATACATCTTTTACAGGCTCTATGTCCTTGTAGGCCTTTTTGTAATACTTTTTTAACTCGTCGTCCATACCGACACCCTATATTAAACAGATAATAGTAACAAGACCAAATTTAAGCATATATGTCTTGTATTGATTCTAAATACTAAGGGTCGATTGCTATATCATTTTTTGCATATTAAAACAGCGTCCATCTCCTTTTTTCCGACAAAAAACTCCTTTAGTATCCTCCAGTTCCTGAACCTCCTTTTCAGTGCTTTAAACTTCTCGCCGATGTTGTACTCGTTACAGAAGAGAGAGACCACCGCCTTTCCGTCACTAGATAGGACCCTCCTGATTTCTTTATCGCCCTTTAATAGATGCAAAGTGTCGATGCAAAAAATGAGATCAAAGCCTTCTTGTTTAAAGGGCAGGTTACCGCCATCAGCCAGCACCTTGAAAGCCTTTGTCTTTTTCAAATTTAAAAGATCAACATCTAAAGCAATCGCCCATGGAATGTACTCTTCCAAGAAACCCGCTCCAGCACCTAGATCGAGGACTCTTCCCTTTGGACCGATAAACTCTAAAATCCCCTTTATTTTCTCCTTTTGGATATCACTCATCCAATCAGCATATATCTTCCTGCTGAACATTTCATTTATAGATTGACTTTGCTTTGTTAAAGACTTTACCACAAGAATTCTGTAAAAGAGGGATTTACTTATGGGGGTTGATTATGACCTTAAGGGAATCTTTGGCACTGGAAAAAATCTGAAATCCTTTTCCAGTTTCTTTTAGGTTGAGTCGGTGGGTTATCATATCCTTCACATTTATCTCCTTGTTTTTAATAAGGTC
>JBHICB010000221.1:0-2202 GCA_046759365.1 Hydrothermarchaeales archaeon (SeqCode) | reverse complement strand
TCGATATTTCAGGATCCACGACCATTGCACTTGTAGTTGCAGCGATAAATGCGGCTACGGGTGGCTCCGAGGCCTCTACGGATGATAATGGTAACTTACTTATTACCTCAACGACAACCGATGGAACCGGAACGGTCACGATAGCTGATGGCACGAATACCACGACAACTGTTGTAGCACGGCTGGTTTCTCTTGCACGCAACCGGACAGATACCGGGATTGCAGATTTTGGAGAGCCTGTAAGGTTTCGCGAAAAGGACAATAAAACGATTATCGAAATACACAATTGGGAGGACTTAATAGAAGCACAACCCGATGAAACGCAAAGCACGGCTTCAACGCCTAATTTTGTTGCTCAATGGGATGGAGCCAATAAAGTCTTTTTCAGGTCAGCTTTGTCAAAATCTTTAAGAGTCTACATTGATTATTTTGCTGATCAAGCCGCACTTGTTGCGGGTAGCACACTTCCATTCAAGAGGAAATATGATCCTCTTTTGAGGCAATATATGAGAGTGGAGTTTTTCGCTTGGAAATTTGCTGATGATCCGAATAATCCGCAAATATTGCGAGAGGAAGGAAAACTTACGGCTCTCAAAGATGATTTGATTAGGACAGCTTCAAAGAACTTCGGTAAGAACAGACAAACTTCAAGCCGGAGGGAAATTGAACGATCTGGTCCGCGGAGGAGTACACAAGTACCGGGAAGGGTGAGTCAATGAATTATGATGCTTTAAAAATAGCGAGATTGATGATCGCAGGGATGGTATTTTTAGCACTATTTTCTGTGCAGGGAATGGATGAAAGGCAGATTCAATCTGCATTTTTGACAGTTTTGGTTATGGCTACGTTTGCGACTTTCTTAAGAAATATGTGGTTGACGTTGTTCTTATGGTGGACGATGTATTTATATATCGTTTTCAGATTCACGGGAACGATATATTTCTTCAACATATTCTTTGGTTGTCTTTTGTATTTTTTAACAAAGGTGAGCTACAAAAAGGAGCATATAGACCACTTCATAAAGATTATTATAATCTTTGCATGTTGCAATATAGGATTTATGCTTTTACAGTTCCTCGATCTTGATTTCTACTACTATTTGAACGTTGTTTCAGCCACAGGGGAGCATAGAACCCTCAATAATTCCAGTTATTTAGCAGGATTTATGGGGCTACATGCCGGAATGGGCATTTTAATGGCATTGACTATCCCACTGGTGGCCACGAGGAAGCCAAAATGGGCGATATGGGCGAGTTTATTGTTGTTCTTGCCCCTTTACGTGTCAAAATCCTCAATTGCCCTTATAGCCGGATGTGTGGCCTTTTTATTTGTCCTGTTTTTCCGGATTAAGCGTATATATTGGGCTGGACTCGTATTGGTTGGAATATTGGCGGCATCTTTGTATATAGTCAAATTTGATATGCCTGGGGGCGGTCTTAGGGGCGTAGAAGGTCGATTAAAACAATGGAAGGTGGTTATGAGGGACGCAACAAGGCGACCTCTTCGCGGTCATGGATTGGATTCGTTTCGTAATCACACAAAAGCAAGCCCGGAGAAATATTGCGAGACGATCGAAAAGACAGAGAAGGGCTGGCACGTCACCGTATGGGATAATCCCCATAATCTTCTTGTATCTTTATTCTTTGAATTTGGGATTATTGCATGGCTTCTATTAGGCGGTTATTTAAGAGATTATTTTAAGGCTTTTGTTCGGGCATCTAAAGATAAAAATACCATAGCAACGACAGGCTTTCTCCTTGTATTTTTTATAGTCAGTGCGGCTCAGTTTCCAATGTTTTTAGCGTGCTTGGCTGTTTTTATAATACCAATGTTCGCATTGGCTGAGAAACAAATAGGATTATATAGTGCGTAATCGTAAAACATTAACAGATGAGCGCGTAGAGCGAATATTAAATAACATTTGGAATAAGAATGGCGCCTTCGCGCGCATGGGTTCGTTTGGGCTTGAAGTGGCGCGAGGTAATATCCCTGGAATGACTTGTGTGAATAAATTTGGCGAAGCTCCAAGTGGGATTCAATCCACACTCACGGACATTTGGAGTAGGGCTAATGCAATACCCACACAACAGATTTGGTTAGCTCCTACAGCTGCGAGAATACACACCATAGCCTCTACAAGCGTGAATGATAATACGGGGGGAACTGGAGTAGATACAGTAACAATTAAATATCTTCCTGATT
>JBHICB010000220.1:0-2202 GCA_046759365.1 Hydrothermarchaeales archaeon (SeqCode) | reverse complement strand
TCTAACATCGTTAGGTTCAATTTTAGTCCCGCCAATTAGAATTTACTAAATTAATTTTTTAAAGGGGTTTTTGAGAATAATATCATTCATACCTGAATGTGTGGGTATGTCCATCACCAGGCATCATAGTGATACTGCCACCTAGAACTCTTAACTTGCAAGGTGGGTTTCCAGTAAAGAATTGATCATATGTTGAATGGAATCCTTTCGCAATTCCTGGAATATTACTAGATTCTATCATCTCTGTTAAAGGTCCTTTATCAGTTCCAATAAAGTGATGCATAACAACTAACAACCCATTATCTACAGCTTTAATAGAATAATGTAATTGATTTGAAAATCCTGCAAACATACTTTGAACAGGCCCATCATCTTGCGACTCAACAACAAACGTGTCCTTTTTTGGTTGGATAGCACACATTTCGCTGTTAGGTAAAGCTCCAATCATATCAAGAAATCCATCATAATCGACATCAGGTGTACCAAAAGTAACAAATTCAGGATGATAGATAAGTTTTATTTTAGTGCCTTTTTCTGCTGCTAACTTATAAGCCTCTTGTACTTCAGGTAGTGCATCAACTCTATGGTCAAAACCAAGTAGTCTAACTTCTTTAGCATGAGGCAAATATCTTAAAAGTGCATCTTTAACTTGAGCTCCATCGACTTCTGTCATTAAAGAATGAGGTAACCAAGGATGTTGGTAATCAAAAGCCCTTTCAATTATTCTTGATGTAGATAAATCCGTTGTGCTTCTTAAGCGAGCGTCTTCCTCTTCTCTTGCCAGAACTCTTTTCCCTACATCAGAAAGTTCTGCAATATTAATATCAGAAGGACTTTTCTGCACATAACTTCCACTAGCAGCATCAAAAGCATAACCTAACTTTGCTAACATAATATCATTCTCACGCAAAGATGGATCGTTGTATTTTCCATCAGCACCAACACCATCTCTTTGTCTTTCCAGCATAGCCATTTCAATAAATTCGCTTGCGCCCCCTCCAGCAACTTCCATCATTCTTAATATCTGATCAGGAGTAAGATCATCCATAGTAGTAGATTCATCAAGACCCAATTCTTCACTTAATGCATCAAGCGCTTCAAAGGTACTATCTACTTCATTAGCTAGGTCATCAAAACTATTCCCTTTATTCTCGTCTTCAAAGAATCTGTTTCTTTCAGCCATTCTGTCATATAGAAATACCACTAGTATATAAATGTTACTATTATTAAGTAATTAATAAATAATCTAATAATTATTCTCAAAAACCCTAAAAACTGGCGGGACTAAAACTCCTCCGCTTACGCTTCGGTCGGTCTCACTCTGAACCTCGTACTCTGACCTTCACTTTCGTTACGGTCGAGACTCGGTTCGAGGATCCGAGAACCTAACATCGTTATATTCAATAAGCGGACGGGGCTCATCTGCTTTCTTTCCATGCAATGTCAACTACATTACCTACGCCTTCAAAAGAAACCTCATAGCCTTCCATATCAAAAACTTTTAAACCTTCTCCACCAATATCTGGACGTGTTGAATGTCTTTCTCCATCTCTCATTTTTCTAACAGTCTCTTGATGATCAAAACCCTGTCCAGAATCTCGAATTTGAACTACCACTCCCTTTCTTCCCTCAAATATTTTTACAAAAGTAGGGTCTTCTCCATGACGTTGAGCATTCTCATAAGCATACTGGAATAGCTTATATGGAAAGCCTTTTCTTTCTAGATATTGTAATCCTTCAGTAACGGGTTCCACAGTACCTTCATAAACCACTCGTTCAAATTCTATTTCCTCCAACATTGTGTCCAAATCTTTGTTAACAATTACCATATCTTCTAGAAGAATCTCCATAGGTTTAAAAGTTTTTTTCAATTCGCCCCGTCCGCTTACTTCTCGCTAACGCTCGACCTTGCATCTCTGGTCGTCACACTCTAAAAATCCTTCCGGATTTTTGAGGCTCCTCCCGAGGCAAGGGAATATAACATCGTTAGGCGAAATTTTTTATTTGCCTCTCTCGTGCTTCACACGGAGATATTTCTCGATGAGAATTCGCCTTCCCATACAAAGCGCAGGCGAACTTAAAATTAATCACAGATTAATTTGCATAAATGTTCTCTTCGAGAAACGTAGCAGTCGGGAATCTATTTATTTTACAAAGAGGCACTAATTAGAGTCGGGGGCTAAGATGACTTAAACAAAGTAT
>JBHICB010000219.1:0-2222 GCA_046759365.1 Hydrothermarchaeales archaeon (SeqCode) | reverse complement strand
AACTCACTACAAATTTCTCCTCATCCTTTTTATCCCAATTACAAAGGAGATATAACTGGCGGTTACCTGTACAAATACAAACCAAATTCCATTTGGGCTACACAATACCCAGATAATAACCGAGGATATTTTAATGAAAGAAATCAAATTACATATAAATTAAATTCAGATGGCTATAGAGACAGCGAGTTTAAACCAAAACATTCTTCAATATATAGAATTATTTCCATAGGTGATTCATTTGCGCTTGGTGAGGGAGTAAAATCTGAAGATACATACTCAAAGGTATTAGAAAAATTATTGAAATCCATTAACAGAAATATAGAAGTTTATACCTGAATTTTGCACGTAATTGACCATCCCGATCAGAAGTTCATTTTTTTCATATCGGCTTATCTAAATTCGAATTTATCCGCGAACAGAAATCTTGCTTGTCGCGCCTACCGCACCGAATTTCTGTCAGTCAGGTTTCAGCTTTTTGTTTTGTATATTCAGCATGATATATCCGTGCAAAAAAACTTTTGCATTATTCAGGCATTCACTAGTGCGAATCGGCAGGGCCAAAGATTACCTGCAACCCACGGCCTTACTTTGGAGCGCGCATTATCCAGAAAGTTCAAAAAATGCATTTAGCCAGGTGTTCGGGTATCCTGAATGGATTACTTCACTTGACATGTCGAATGGCTTACAACTTTGGCGGCGATAAGCAGAAGCTTTAATCGAGCTATTCTGATTTGATTGTTCATAATGCCCTGCAAGGAATCATGGGCCACATTATCAGTATCAGTATTGGGTGTATTGCCCTGATTACTGATTTCCGCCATCATTTTGAAGTAACGCCAAATGTTAAAGGCCAACATGACGATCTGAAAGTATGCATAGTTGTTTTTGAATTTGGCTGAGGGAATCGCATCGAGACCTTCTCGTTTAGCTTCCCCAACCAGGTTCTCAACATCGGCCCTTTTGTCATATATAACGATAACCTTGTGAGGCTTTCCGATAAGACTGGTGCAGAAAATACGGTATTTGTAGCGATCATCTTCAAATAGTTCTTGTTGCACAGGCTTTCCGGGAGAAACGCTTAATTCTTTTGGGATTCTCATCGCTACAAATCGACATGGAACCTTCCACCCTGAAGGTTGATAGGTACAGCTGTTGAACTCGTATGGGTCACGTTTTTTAGGTTTATACCACGTCTTTGGATCAAACGAGGGGTTAGCTCCTTTATTGGCAATAATGTAAGCAAAGCCTTCTTCCCTGCATGCGGCAACACTTTCCCAGCTAAAAAATTCTCCGTCTCCGCGGAAGAGAACTTCCTTTACACAGCCTGGTAGCTGGCTTTTAATCTGTTTTATCAACTTGGCAACTTCTTCTCCGCCCATCGTTTCTCCTTTTCGAAGTTTGCCAATAAGATACTCTCTGGTTTCATCAACAAAACAAAGAACAGGTCGATAGCCCTTCTTGCCTCTATTTTTGGTATTATGTCCCTTTCGGCCTCCCTGCTGATAACCATATATGGTTTCTACGGTCGTATCAGTACTCAAATGAATCTTTCGATAGTTTAGGCCACATAACTGCCAAGCGCGTTCTCTGAGTATGCTCATCATCTTCAAAAATGAAGTGGCTTGGTTGATCCCAATATTGTCTACATACCGCCAGAAAGTACTAGGGGCAGGCAAACAAATGCGTTGAAAAAAACCACAGACCATGGGGTCCAGACGGATATATGTAAAATGCCACAACCTGTTGAAGCCTATGAATAGTAGCATCAAAATACCCACAACCATCCGATAGTGTCCTAGCCTGGGTGTGCGCTGAGGCGATAAATAGATATTTTCAAAAATCTCTTCAAATTTCATTAAGTCCAAAAATTTGATCAGTCCGAGAAGCCCGCCAAATGGGCTTAAACGCTCGGAACAAGTGGCATAATCTGTAGAAGCATTGATTTTTCTGGCCTCAGGGCCATCATCCGTAAAACCTTTACTGTCTTGCTTTTTCGTGTTATCCTTCTTTCGCTTTTTAACCATCTGGGTTACCTCCTGTTTTTTAGTTGGTTTTGCAAAAACCCTTTTATATCAGGTATCTCAGATGGTTTCTCTATTTTTATTCAGTTTGGGTGCAAAATTCAGGTAATAGGTGCGATTATTGCCGAGGGATTTGGACTGAAGTCCACATTTGCGACCACCTATTCCGCACCTGAAGTGTTTCCCGCGACGATGAGG
>JBHICB010000218.1:0-2222 GCA_046759365.1 Hydrothermarchaeales archaeon (SeqCode) | reverse complement strand
CTCTGGAGACCCCGTTGATTATATGTGTTGCAGTATGGTGCTGGGTCAGTTGCAATCGTCTGTCGTAATCTATTTTCCCCTTTACAATGGCCCCTTCCATAAAGCCTGGCTTATCAACACTGTGGATTATGACATTGCCTTGTTTGAAGACATCCACGACCTTACTGCCATCCACCCAGCCATAATCAGAGAGCTGTCCACCGCTTGTTGGATAAAATGCGGTTTTTTCAAGAACCACATACCTCCCTTCTAAAATCTTTAAAACCTTGGCATTAAAATCCAGTAGCCTGTAGTCGTCATAATACATGATCTCTGTTTTCGGCACACCATTAAGGTCTAACTCTTTCGCTTTCTTTGTCTGGGCCGCGTGCTCCTGCTTTTCATGTCTTTCCGAGACCTTTTTATAAAAGTCTGCAGGGATTTCAGCATCCAAACCTTCTTCTTTTAGCATCTCAGGACTTATCCCGTTGGAATCATAAAGCTCAATGAGCTTTTCATGCGAAACCTCTTTTCCTCGAAGCCTTTCTACGATCCTCCTCGATTTTGTTTTGGTTTCTTTGTACTTGCCCCGCTCTATGTCCAGGATCTCAGTAACCTCATCTAAGCGCTCTACAAGTTCGGGATACTGTGGTTTTAGATAATGGGCATGCCATTCGCAAACTTCTGCCAGTTTTATGTCCCATTCGTAACGGTAGACAAAATCCAAAGCCCTTCTTACAAGCACCCTCAGATTGTATCCGCCGCCTACATTGGACGGGAGAGCGCCGTCAGAAAGCGCCAACAACAGAGAACGTGTGTGGTCGCCTATTGAATAAATGCCTGAAAGCGGTATGATCTGAGACTCCAGTTCTTTGACGTCAATCTTGATCTTATCAGAGATATCGGTCCAAATAAGGTCTATATCTTCAGCCTCATCCATGTTAAGGAGGCCTGAATAGGGCAAAAATCTCCTGATTATATCCCTGTCAGGTTTTATTCCAGTTGCGCTGTAGAGTTTTTTTACAACCGGTCCGAAATTTGCCTCATAGCTTGTATCTGTGCCATGGGTAAACCAAGCCGGCCGCTCCTGTCCCATGCCCATGTCAAGTACTTTGTTATCAAGGTCTCTTGGCTTTCCAGATGTTATATCGTATTGCATGTAGACCTGGTTACCAATCTCCAAGCCACGGGAGAAGTACTCCATGCTTGGCCCCATGTTCCCCCCTCCAGCCCACGCGTCTTCGTGGAATTGGATCTCCTCTTTTGGGAGTTTCATACCATCAATAAGCCAGAGATAAATATGTCTTAGGTACTCTACGGTATCATATTTATCAGGGGGCATGAAAGCATGCTGACCTATCATTACAAAGCCTGTGTAATGCCTCCCGGTTATTCCGACATTATCAGTATCGTTGAATCTCAAGCAGAATTGGGGCACTACCAAGAGGTTGGCTGGAGGGTCCACCTCGCCTGAGACGCAGTAGGGCTGGAAGTCATAGATAGAGGCCTGAACAAAATCCGTGTCATCACGCCATCTTGCTACCACAGGGTATCGGGGTATAGGCGTGTATCCAAAGCCATCAAAAAGCTTGGAGAATCTCTGCCATGTTTCTATAAAGTCCATCTTCTCTTTTGCAGGCGAGTCTCCAATGAAGGTGTAACCTCCAGAGCAATCAGGTTCACCACAGACATCCCGATCCTTAACACTCCAGAAGTAGTTACCACAGTTCTTGCATTTCATTCTCTTGAAACCCTCATCTATAAGGGTCTGAACCGGGTAGTACTTCTCCGGATCTTTTTGGGCCTTTTTTCTAAACTCGGCCTTTATTTCTTTTTCAGTACGCATAAGACATACAACACGACAATTCTCTTAAGACATATGGGGCGGAATTTAAATTTTAACAGTATTTATAGGCAATCATCTTCGAGATAAAAAGCTTATGCTAACTGTAGTGTGAATCATGATCGGTTACATTAAACTTATAAAAAAATTTACTTTTTATCGTCTTCGTGAATCAACTTACCGTTTTTATATGTTTTATGTGTAACTTTTGTTCTTTCATTACTTCTATCAACATCAATCCTGTTCTGCACATTATTTTTAATTGTGGTTTTTACTTCTGTGAGGGGTTTGCCTCTTTCATCCTTATTACCACTTTTTAATCTTATTTTCATTGAATCGTTTAGATTAATTCATAACCCTTATACCCCTTGCCTTTAGGCAGGGGTCAAAGGCGAGGATG
>JBHICB010000217.1:0-2223 GCA_046759365.1 Hydrothermarchaeales archaeon (SeqCode) | reverse complement strand
ATTGCATCCACTTGCCCCCGAAGAAATATATCTAAAGCCTTCTGACTTGGTAAAGCCTTTTCGCCCGTACCTCTGCCCCAAAACTTACCGGGGATTATATCCCACGGACACGAAACAAAATCTCTTTTTCGTTTTAGATTTGTATTCTCACGCGCCATCAACAAATGTTCAGCATCAGCGTAAGTTACTACTGACTCAACCATATCAGCAGTATCTATTTCTTCGGGGGCCTTATTCTCATCTCGTATAGCTGCATTTAACAATGCGCTAGGAACTAATCCATGATATTCGGTAATCATTACCGTTTCGGAACTTAAATCAATATTATCATTATCCGATAAATCAGGAGTTTCATTAAGAGGAGTCAACCAATAAGTTGATTTAATCTTTTTCCCCGAACTCAATATGATTTCATCATTCTGTAAAGCTATAATCTTATGTTTGGGTTGGGGCAAACGATGCGCCATACCCAATGCCATCTCAATACCAGCTTTACCGGGCCTATTTACACCCGTATCAATAATAAAGTTTCGTGGGGAAATCGGCTCTAGTTTAACTTGAATAAACTTCTCTTGTTCTTCTTCTGCCGCGCCGTCTATATCTTGTTCTATAACTCGATCAGTATTTTCCTCAGATACAATCTTACCAAGCATAGTGCCGTATAAACTACCGTAAAAGAAACATTCAAGTAATGCTCCATTTACATCGGCATCTTCCATATCCGAAAGCAATTTGATACGAGTAAGCTGAAAATCTGTTCTATCTCCGTCAGGATTATCGGAAATATCGAACCAACCTTCTTTGCCAAATACAACTTCTTCACAATCAGCAGCCCCATCCTCTACTGCTTGCTGAAGCGCAGGCGCGCACAATGTAGAACGTGCAAACCCTTTTTGATGTGTTATAAGAGTATTTGCATCCGTGCAATTAAACTTTAAATCAACTTGATCCCAAATATCCTTATAATTCTTATCTCGCTCATCCTCCCACTCATCTACGTGGCCATTAACCCAATCGATAAGCGCAGATCGTGCATCAGTTTCTTGTAAATCTCTTGTACGTTCTTCTTGTTTATCTTGAAAATGATCCACTCTAATTCATCTCATCAATTAAGTTTCCAGCATATTGGCTAACACTCAATGTACCACCAACCAACGTTGCTATTTGATCTATATAGGCCAAAGAATCTAGTAAATCGTCGGGAGCACGGGGATTTGGAAAATCAGCCATCTGATCTATAAACTGATCTAACCACCCTTCGGCATTATGTGGAAAAGTTAAACGTCCATTTTCCATACGTCCGGCAAGTGCCCACACTATACGATCTGGTTTTTTATTACCTCCGTGGGAGAGAGGCATTGGTTCAATAAAGAAACCAATTTTCTTTTGTTGATCCTTGAGATACGGAAGAACAGCATTATAAAGGGCACCTTTTTCAATACCAGGATCTCTAACATCATAATCATGGCAGGCTTTAATTATTTTTGTAGCTGTTTCTCGGACTCCCCACCGTCCAACTCGTATATCTTTACAGAACCATCCTTTTTCATGTACTTTTACTATTGCTATTGCTGTTTGATCTAACTGTTTGTACCGACTATCTGTAGTTGCCTCATCTACATATCCGGCCAAATCAACTGCTATACACCAAATACCTTCTTTTGGCTCATCACTAAACTTAATCCACTCGGATTTAAGTAATTTACCCCCTCCAGTAGAGGGTTTTGCTAGATATTGCTCCCTAAAAGCATCCTTTGTCATGTGTTCCCGCGCATATTGCACTTCTGCGGGATCAATAAAGGGATTATCTAGCGTCGTAAACTCAAAATATCCCCAATCAGATGCTTCTTTGGCGAATTGTGCTAAGGTCCAAAAATGGTTCTTTCCCTTGAGTGTCCCAATAAAAGTTGCTCCACCTTTGACATCGGTGAGCATAGGTCGTATTGCAACATCCCAGGCATCTGGCCGCATTTTCGCATACTCATCCAGACCAGCATATGACAATCCAACCCCGTGAAGAGAGTCAGGATCGTCCGCCCCCTTAATTTCCATTTCCCGGTCATTAATGAGTATAACTCTTGCTTCGTTTTCATACGTGGCTTTAGTAACTGGTGCAGCAAGTCGTTTGAGGCGAGTCCAGGCATTTCGCTTAGCTTGTGTAAAAGTAGGCCCAACGTACCAAACCCCCTTATCCTCTAAACTATACCCGTTTAATTCGTTTCT
>JBHICB010000216.1:0-2224 GCA_046759365.1 Hydrothermarchaeales archaeon (SeqCode) | reverse complement strand
CCACAACTCAGATGAGGCACTGCAAGAGGTCTATTTAGACATACAAGAAGGTGCTGACATAGTTATGGTAAAGCCAGCCTTATCCTATCTCGATATAATTTATCGCGTCAAAACCGAGTTAATGGTACCCACAGCTGCATACAATGTCAGCGGCGAGTATTCAATGGTAAAGGCGGCTACCGCTAAAAATTACATCGATGAGAAGCGCATTGTAATGGAGATTCTAACCTCAATAAAAAGGGCAGGGGCAGATCTTATCTTAACCTATTTTGCAAAAGACGTTGCTAAATGGCTTCGAGAATGATCTGGGGGGATAAAGCAAAATAGTTTATCAATATTATAATTAAGCAGATATTGAAAATTTTTCAAATCTTTTTTTAATATACTGACGTGCGGGCTCTACGCTGATATTTTTCTAGCAATATTATTATATTATCAAACGTCAATATTGGAGCCGAAATGCTAATTAAAGGTTAATTATATGAATTCAAAGGAGCTTTTTGAAAAATCAAAAGAAGTCCTCGTAGGAGGCGTAGACTCCCCTGTCAGGGCGATGAAGCCTTACCCTTTTTTCACAACTAAAGGAAAGGGTTGTCGAATCTACGACATAGATGGCAATTCTTATATCGATTACTGCCTAGGATACGGCCCCCTTATCTTAGGTCATGCATATCCAAAAATCGTCCAGAATCTAAAGGAACAACTGGGAAAGGGGACTCTATTTGGAACGCCGACTGAGTTGGAGTTAAAATTTGCCAAAAAGATAATAAACACTGTGCCCAGTGCAGGGATGGTTCGATTTGTAAATACAGGCACTGAAGCTACAATGGCCGCTATCAGACTGGCCAGGGGATATGCAGGAAAAAATAAAATAATAAAGTTCGAGGGCGCTTTCCACGGCGCACATGATTATGTCTTGGTGAAGGCGGGCTCTGGTGCCACCACCCACGGTATTCCGAACTCTGCAGGTATACCCGGAGAAACGACTTCCAACACATTACTGGCTCCATTCAATGACCAAGACGCGATAGAAAAGATCATTTTAGAAAACGATGATATCGCGTGTATAATCCTGGAACCTGTCATAGGAAATGCAGGATGCATCTTGCCAAAGGATGGTTACCTGCAATTTCTAAGGAAGATAACAGAAGAAAATGGCATTTGTTTAATATTCGACGAGGTGATAACAGGCTTCAGATTATCCTTGGGCGGGGCACAGGAGTTCTATAATGTCAAGCCGGATATTACAACTTTAGGTAAGATCCTCGGTGGTGGACTTCCCATAGGGGCAATAACTGCTGGTAAAAAGATTATGGAGAATTTCTCGCCTGTAGGAAAGGTATACCAGGCAGGCACATTCAACGGTAATCCATTATCCATGGTCGCAGGATATACAGCAATAAGTGAACTCGAAGATGGCAGGGTATACAAGAAAGTCGATGAACTGGGAGAACAGATGAAGAAAGGATTGGAGGATATATCCCAAGACCTGGGTTTAGATACAAAGGTTTACGGCATCGCATCCATGTTTCAGATGTACTTTACAAAAAACGAAGTTGTTGACTATACGACAGCCTTGAAAGCCGATAAGGACTTTTTCTTGAAATTCCAGCAAAAACTCCTTGAAAAAGGCATATTCCTACCCCCTTCACAATATGAGTGCAACTTCATCTCCTATGCCCATGATAGTGATGAGATAGATGTGACTTTGGCTAAAGTGGAAGAGACCCTGAGGGCTATATAGATGAGACTTACAATAGGCACCAGGGGAAGCAAATTGGCCCTTGCCCAAGTCGACATCATCATAAATCTTTTAAAAGAAATAAAGCCCGAGCTAGAGGTTGAAAAGAAGATAATCAAAACCAGAGGGGACAAGATAAAGGACACGCCGCTGGCAAAGATCGGCGGCAAGGGCCTTTTTGTCAAAGAGATCGATGAAGCAGTCTTGAGGGGTGATGTAGACTTTGCTGTTCACAGTGCAAAAGATGTACCAACAGACCTTTTAAAAGGCCTTGAAATTGCATGTATTCCTGAACGGGAAGAGATAAACGACGTCCTGATATCCAACGATAAAATACAACTTGATGATCTGCCTAAAGCAGCGATTATCGGCACAAGCAGCCTGCGCAGAAGGGCAGAGCTTTTGAATTTCAGGGGTGACCTTCAAATAAAAAATATATGGGGAAATGTTGACACCAGGATCAGGAAGGTTAGGCAAGGAGAA
>JBHICB010000215.1:0-2225 GCA_046759365.1 Hydrothermarchaeales archaeon (SeqCode) | reverse complement strand
CCCGACTCCTCCTCAGTTTCAAATGTTATTTCAATGTCTACAAATGCCTCTTTCATCCGCCTTACCCGGCCTTGATAGTCCTTTTTACCTTTGATCTTCCTTTAAAAAGTATCTTGTGGCCACAGAAGGGGCATCTTACTGGGCCTCCTTCTTCCAACTCTACAGTTTTCCCACATTTTCCGCAGTAATACATATCTAACTTCTCTCCGTAACCTTACTCAATATGCGATCAGTGGTCGCGGCTATGCTGGTCTTTGGTAGATATGCTCCTCCACTGAACTTTGCGCCACACTTCTTGCATTCCCATATCCCTGCCGCTATCCTCTTGACTGCCATCTTTTCGCAAGTAGGACATTTGTGGGGAATTCTCATTTTTTTGTCGACCCCAGACCATTTTTTTCTGAGGCTCATCCCATAATTTGTACCAAATTTCCCGGATGGACCGACTTTCTTCGTTCTCTTTGCCATCTCAATCACTCTTCAATAACTTTCTCAACTCTTTTGCCTTCTTATGTCCCCCGTTTACGGTGTCAATGATCTCCTGGCTTGTAAAAGTCCCGGAGCCGCCTTTCTGCATAGCACATATGTTGCCTTTTTCGGTTGTCACTACAGTCAATCTGGCATCTAATACTTGCTCTTCATCTAAAGAGGGGTCAACAAAGATACTATCCTTAACTTTGGCAAAAGTTGTAGAGATAGGCTTTTCTTTTATCGGAAGAGATCCGGTCTTCTCCTCATAGATCACCTTCCCATCTTCGACTTTAGGCATTTGTGCATCGAGAAGAGCACTTATTGCTGCCAAGGACATTGCATCAAAAAGATTGCCACCGTAGTCCAAAATATGGGCATCGACGAAGAGGATCCATACCAGCTCCCCTTCAATAAGACAGAGTTTTTCAAGGTCTATTGTGCCTGACTCCCTTATTCCTCTATCAACAACCCTGGCCAGTTCAATTGTATCTTCTTTTGGAGGGCCTAACTCGAATGTGGGCGATGCGAGTGGTCTAAGCTCTGCATTTGTCGTCAAGACTCCAGAGTTTGGCATGTCTGAAAACGGCTCGCCCAGCAGCATCTTTACTCCGACAGACACCATAGTTCTGCCTATGTTGACAAGTGCCGAGCCCTCCCCTTTTGTAAAAACTCCCCTTTCTATTTTAATTTCGCGGTAATCGTCAAATCCTCTACCATCTGCCCTTTTACCTTTCTCTAATAATCCTGCTATGTAATCCATCTTGACTTCAGAAACTATTTCGAACATTATTTTACCTCTCATACTTTGATTTCAACGCATCTGTCTGCATCTGATATATCTTCTCACATCCATTCTTTGCCAGATTAAATGCCTTTTCAAACTCTTTTTGAGTGAAATTGCCATCCATCTGCATAAGGGTTATCTTGTTTTTGCTCGGCATCATCGCTATAGGTAGGTCTGCCTCACCATAGTTGTCTTCTACATTATTAAGATCTAATACGACCTCGCCTCCGATTTTGCCAGCTGCACAGGCGGGCACTAAATCTCGCATCGGAATGCCTGCATCTGCTAAAGCCAGCGAGGCAGCAACGATCCCCGCACATCTGGTCCCGGCTTGGGCCTGCAAAACTTCTATAAAGACATCAATGCTGGTCCTTGGATAGAGATTTAAAAGCACTGCTGGCTCCAAAGCCCATCTAGTAACCTTAGATATCTCCACACTTCTCCTGTCTGGCCCCGGCCTTTTCCTATCTATCACAGAAAATGGAGCCATGTTATATGTACACCGCAAGATGGCTCGATCGGATCTTTCTAAGTGTCTTGGATGCACCTCTCTAGGACCATAGCAGGCTGCATACGCCTTGTTCTCCCCCCATTCCACATATGCAGAACCATCAGCCCTTTCCAGCAAGCCAACTTGCATGGTTATCTTTCTCAATTCTTCTAATTTCCTTCCATCTAATCTCTTTCCATCGATGATAAACTTCTCTGGTTCTCCTACTTTCATATTATTACCTCGCTTTTATTATCATATCTTTTACACGGTTTGTTAGCCCAGGAGTATGGGCTTCTTTTTCGATTTTTTTAATCGTTTCTGCTACAATATTTACCGACTCTTCTTTCCCATCTACCCATACCTTACCATTCTGCCCAACTACGATTTGGCAACCCGTTTCCCTTTTGATCATGGAGATCATAGAGTTCTTTTTGCCTATAACCCGGGGCACCTTTGCAGGACTTATCTCTAAAATTC
>JBHICB010000214.1:0-2243 GCA_046759365.1 Hydrothermarchaeales archaeon (SeqCode) | reverse complement strand
GCTAGGTTGCTGTTTATCTTTGACTTCTTTGTGCGGGATTCAAGCGCTTCTTCGAATTCTATTCCGTTTAGTCCTACATCCTCTGCTATCTCTTTTAGGGCCTGTATGTCACTTACATCTTTTTTATCCACGTGAATAGCAATGAAAACGGCGTCTTTTATCTCTTTACCCCTGCCCTGGTCCAGTGCAAGTTCATAGGCTTCCAAAGGAAGGAAGGATGCTGGTCTAAGCGGAAAACCTATGTAGGTTATCTCCAGTTTTTCACCATACCTGTTTTTAAGAGAAGGCATATTCAAATGGAGGCTATAGCAGTGGGAGCAGTAAAAGTCAAAGAATTCAAGCATCTTGACTTTGCCCAGTTCGTGGGTGCTTGCCTTGTTCTTGACCAAAACGAATTCGCCCCGGATCTTTTCAACATCTAATAATGGTGTTTTCGGTCTAGATCCAAGGTAAAAATAGCCTATTACAACTACTAGAAAGATAGCTATTAAGGCCAATTGTAATTTGTTATTCGACGGCTTAGGTTTCTCCTCAGTTTTTTCTGCCACTTTTCTCCTTTTCTTCTTCCATCTCTTCCTTGCCATCTGTTTCCACCTAGGATACCATTAACTTGTCTACCTTTTTATCCGACGAATGACACCCCTCCATACACCGTTCTCTGGCTAAAGTCTCCTCTTTGACTCCTTTCCTTATGTTGATATCGATTATCTCCCCAGTTTCTGGGTCTATCTCTGCGTTGATCACGTTCAAACCTTCTTCCCCTTCTATTAAACAGCCGCAACTACGTTCCATGAGTTCTATTTTCCAGAGGTATCTATCTGTAGTTTTATTCCACACCAGCGCTACACGTGTTATCCTGTTGCTCTCATTTTCAAAATTTTCTTTGATGAAAACCATGACTTGGGGGTTTGATTCCAATATACTTAATGCTGTCTCTCCTGATATCTGGAATCTTATTCCTTCCTTATCTTCTCCTGTGTTATCATTCAAGCAGCCAAGAGTCAATATCAAAAGAAAAATAATTATAAATGCTCTTTTCCTCATTATAATTACATCCGCAACTGACGTTTGTAAAGTTTCCAAATAGTCTATGTTTTTATCTCTTTTAATGAATACTGCTGGTTTCCCACTCCCAGATGCTCACTTGTCTCAATTTGCATTCTCCAATTAGTTTGAGGGTTGATCAAGGAGAATTTGTCAAGTCCGGGTTTTAATGCATCGGCGTCATCTGCTGCACTCAACGGTATGCCTGGGCTTTCGTTTACAAGGTCGATGGAACACTTGTCGATGGCTACAGGGTCTTTGGATGCCAATATCCCTATGTCAGGGACGAAAGGAATGTCGGAGTGGGGGTGACAGTCGCAGTGGGGTATTATATCTGTTAGCAGGTTTATGCAACCAAGTTTATCTTTGAAAAGTTTGCCCAAAGCTGAAGCATTCAAAGCGATCTGTTTAGCAAGTTGCTCAGGATTTTTGCTCTCGGCCCTTACAGCACCTCTTTTACAGATATCCAAGCAGACATTACATCGTGCGCACTTGACTTGGTCTATCCTATACTCTTTTATGGCATCCATGGGACAGTACTCTATGCAATCGCCGCATTTGTCGCAACGGGATTTGACAATCTCCGGATATCCGTGGTAGTGAACCATAAACTTTCCTGCTTTTGAAACACAACCTACGCCAAGGTTCTTTATGGCTCCTCCAACGCCTGCCTGAATATGACAGGTAAAGTGGGACAATACTATTAAGGACTCCATTTCTCCAAACATTTTAGCTATAGGCATGCCGTCTATTTCTTTGGTGTCTAGGCCGTAATCCCCATCAGCCATAATAATAGGAGCGCCCATGGTCTTCTCCGAGAACCCGTTCTTTCTTGCAGCTTCCAGATGCTTTTCTCCGGAAGTCCTGCCTGGAAGCCATCCCAGTCCAGAGGTCTCCAAGATTACAGGGTCCCCCCCATATTCTCTGACGATATCCACCAACCTACTTAGAAAGACTGGGCGCATGTAGTGCACATCTCCAGGCTCCCCCATATGCGGTTTTATCCCTACCTTTTTTCCATTTACAATTTCGTCAAAACCTGCTTCAAAAAAGATTCTCTCCATCCTAAAGAGCAAACTCTGTTCTGGGACCCACCACTCCCTGAATTTTGGCACCCTGGCGCCTGCAAGGAATACTTTTGAGATTGTAGCACTCAATAAAATCTCGCTCCTATTTTACAAATAATTGTATATTCTGAC
>JBHICB010000213.1:0-2251 GCA_046759365.1 Hydrothermarchaeales archaeon (SeqCode) | reverse complement strand
CCCTATAGAGCTTACCCTCTTCACGTTCAAGACACGGAAAAGGAGATTCGTCACGGCAATCATAAGAGACATCACCAAACGCAAACATGCTGAAGAAGAAGTACAGAGATCCAAGGAATTTTTAAACAGCATTGTAACAGGCTCTGCCGATGCAATCATCACTACAAATGCAGAGGGGATTATAACCACTTGGAGCAGGGGTGCTGAGGAGCTCTATGGCTATAGTGCCGAAGAGATCCTGGGAAAATCGGTAGACGTGCTATACCCGAAGGAACTCAAAGAGGAGAGAAAGAGATGGCAGAAGAGCATACTCAGGGGTGATACCCTTCGAAACATCACAACCCAGATTTATAACAGCAGTGGAGACCTTGTGGATATCAGTCTCTCCCTCGCACCGCTGAAAGATGAAGGTGGAAGGGCAATCGGAACTGTTGGGATTTCGAAGGACATCACCGAGCGAAAGAAGAACGAGGAAGACCTTTACAATAGCGAAAAGCGGTTTAAGGACATCGCCGAGAACGCTAACGAATGGATCTGGGAAATGGATTCTGAAGGTAGATATACATACTCAAACTTGGTTGTGTGGAAGATTCTTGGCTATAAACCAGAAGAGATTCTTGAAATGCATTTTTATGACCTGATCCATCCTGACTACCGCGAAGAAATGAAAAAGGCCTCCTTTGACGTGATTAACAAGAAACAGGCCTTTAAAAACGTTATTTCAAAAAACCTGCACAAGAACGGAAAAAAAGTCTGGCTATCATCAAGCGGTGTCCCCCTATTAGACGGGGCTGGAAACCTTCTTGGTTACAGGGGGGCCGATATCGATATTACAGGCAAGGTTAAAGCGGATAAAAAGTTGAAATTGGCCTATGAAGAACTAAAAACTCTAGACGAATTAAAGGGTGATATTATATCCAACATAAGCCATGAGCTTCGCACCCCCATTACCATCCTCTCAGCCTCATTCGAGCTGCTAAAGAAAGAAACAGACGAAGAAGAAAGGGAACAATTGCTGCAAATGGGCCTCAATGCTCTTTCCCGCCAAAACCATATAGTCGAGAACCTCATAACAGCCACCATTTTTAAGAAAAAACATATTGAATTAAACCTCGAGCGTATAAACACCAACGAAGTCATAATGATCGTACATGGGAAATTGAAGCCCATGGCCAAGGAAAAAAATGTAAAGATTATATTAGAATTAATTAAAGATATTCCATCGGTGAATATAGACTTCAACCATACAGCACATATACTTAGAAACCTTGTCCACAATGCTATAAAGTTCAGCAAGAAGGGAGGAAAAGTTACTATTAAAACAAAGACAAGAGATGACGTGGTGGAAGTTTGTGTCAATGATGCAGGTATAGGGATCCCTAAGGATAAAATAGATAGAATCTTCGAACCCCTCTATCAGGTGGACAGCAGCAGCCGAAGAAGATACGAAGGAACAGGTATGGGGCTTTCAGTGGCAAAAGAACTGATCGAAGCGCAGGGTGGTAAAATAACTGTAAACAGCAAAATGGGCAAGGGCAGCACCTTCTGCTTCACATTGCCTGTAGTGAGGTGATAAAAATGGCAACTATCATGATAGTTGATGATGAACCCCATATTCGAGTTATAACAAGGAAGATTCTCGAAGGAGAAGGTTACTCAACTATAGAAGCAGCGGACGGGGGAGAGTGCCTTAAAATGCTGAAAAAAGAAAAACCGGATCTAATACTCCTTGATGTCATGATGCCAGGTATAAATGGCTGGGAGGTATGCAAAAGGATAAAGGAAAATAGGGAAACAAGCAAGATTCCGACCGTCATGTTCACGGTAAGAACTAGCATGGATTCAATAAGAAAAAGCTTGGAATACTCTCGCGCCGACGCACAAATAAACAAGCCCTTTGAAGTAGATGAACTTATAGACAAAGTGCAAAACCTGTTAGGTGTTTGAAAGATGCAATTGGAGGCTAAGGGATACAAGAAAAAACAACGATCTCCCTTTTATCTACTAATTACTTTAATTATTTCGATATTTACTGCCGAGATAGTTGTGATGTTTTTTCTCTCTCGCATATCAGGATTGTCCTTATTGACTGAAGCACTTATCGATGGCTTGGTTCTAGTCATAATAGTCTTTCCTTTTATCTTCTATCTTGTGTTCCGTCCAACGATGTTGTACATCACCGAGCGCAAGGAGGCGGAGGAAACGCTAAAGAAGAGTGAAAAAAAATACAGAGAACTCTTCGACTCAAGCC
>JBHICB010000212.1:0-2258 GCA_046759365.1 Hydrothermarchaeales archaeon (SeqCode) | reverse complement strand
GGCATTTTAAGCTCCCGGGCATGATCGATATAATTTAACCCGATACATACGACCTTCGAGGGGTTTGTTGGAGAAAGCAACTTAACCTCCTTTAAAAGGTAACTCTCACCGGTTGTTTGGAGATTAACTATGTCATCAATGACCTTCAGTCCATCGCCGTTTACAATCCCGATAAGCGGCCTTCCATCATTTACTTTGAATCTGGCAATTTTCATTTTTCATTCGCCATTTATAATTGCGCCTGAATTATTTGCCTTTGTGACTATCATTTGTTCGACATCGCTTTTTTTTAGGGAATTTAAAAGTTCATCTTCGTCTTCTACTATAGAATAAATTGCTGGACCAAAAGAACTCAGGCCTGCACCGTGGGAGTTTTTTTGACAAAGATGCAACAACTTTTTTACTTCTGGTGATTGTAGTTCTACCTCAATTTTTTTGAAGCCTGTATTTTGTATTTCGTTGATGGACTGTCCGAAGGATTGAATATCTTCATCCAGAATCGCTGGGAGCGTCTTCATCATGATTAGATGAGTGAGTTTTTGGACCTCACTTATGTCGATGGGACAGAACTTCTGGAATATATTCACCTCTTTTTTTCCATGCACCTCTTTTCTGATTTTCGGCACAACCAACACAATCTTCCAATCCGGGAAATCGTATCTTGCCAGAACTGGAGCAGGCCTGGCTTTAGAAGCCGATGAGGGTAGAAAATCTTTTTTTTCTTCTGTCGAATGCCCTCCGTCCAAGATAAATCCGCCCGTCTCGAATGCTGCTGTTCCTATTCCTGAAGTCCCTCCTCTGCCCACTGTTTCTGCTATCTCTTTGATGCTTATATGTTTGTCATAAAGTTCACAGACGGCCTTTCCCGCCGCTATGGCAACCTGTGTTCCAGAGCCCCAACCTATGTGCTGTGGGTACGCCTTTTCTATTCTGATTTTTATTCCGCCATCGATGTTCAGGCGTTTTAGAACTTTTCCTGCTGCCGCTTCTGCCTTGTCGGCTATGGGTCCTTCTACCTTGGTTTTGTCACTCTTTTGGGCGTTGACCTTAATATTTGGACTTACCAATGCTAGTCCTAGGCCACCATCCATCCTTCCGATGGAAGCGTTTAGATCTATAAGAGTCATGTGGATGCGGGATGGTGTTACTATTATCATTCTATTTCATATTGTCAAAAGGGGCTTAAAAAATAATCCTAAAATACTTATATCCTGATTTTTTAAATTAAAAGTCATGGAAGTTAAGGAGTGGATCAGGGCTTTTAGGCTGAAATTTTTGCCTCAAGGGGTCATGCCTGTAGTGCTCGGGACAGCCATCGCCTGGAGTGTGGATAATGCCTTCAATTTGGGCTATTTTTTGCTTGCATTCTTTGGCATGATGCTTGTTCAATTCGGCTTGACAATGCTTGATGACTGGCACGATTTTAAAAGGGGGACGGATACGACAGGTGCTGAAGAAAAAAATCCATATACCGGCGGAAGCGGTGTCTTGGTGGACGGGACCATAACACCAAAGGAGATGATAACCGTTGTTGCAATCTTTTACGTCATCGCCTTGATTATAGGCATATATTTCACTCTTGTATTAGGACCAATAGTCATGTACATTGTTTTGGCTGGTTTTTTTATTTCCATTTTTTATTCGTTAAAGCCTTTCCAGTTTGCCTATCGGGGTCTGGGGGAGTTTATGATGCTTTTAGGATATGGTCCTACCATCACCCTTGGTGCCTATTTTGTACAGGCTCAGAGACTGACCTGGCAGGCCTTTTTGGCAGGTCTTGTGCCCGGAATGCTTATGTGGGCAATGATAGTGATAAACGAGATCCCGGATTACGAAGAGGATAGCAGGACTGAAAAGAGGAACCTGGTGGTGCGGTTGGGTGTAGAGAAGGGAAAGAGCTTGTTTATGGAGGGGTTGGCTGTCATATATCTTTTTATCGTTTTCTGCGTGGCACTTAATATCTTTCCGGCAACCGCTTTAATCGCTCTTTTGTCTCTGCCCTTTGCGTTAAAATCCATAGAATATATGAAAAAATATTATCTGGATAAGCTGAAGATGGCCTTGGCCAATAAGGAGATGGTCAAAGTCTACAGTTCTACTATGATATTACTAGCTTTAGGATTTCTGTTGGACAGGATAATTACATTTTAAAATTTTTTGAGGATTTAACTTTGAAAGATGCAATTAAAACCGAAAGGCCTCCTCAATTTAAAGAATTAAAAAGAGAGTTAAAGCATGCCCTATATGAAGTAGAAGTA
>JBHICB010000211.1:0-2270 GCA_046759365.1 Hydrothermarchaeales archaeon (SeqCode) | reverse complement strand
CAGAACATAACTTGAATATACTCCAGGAAAACCTCTTAATGTATCGATGAAAAGCCCCGTGTCCTCGACAAAGATATTACCTCTGCGAAGGCTCGCCAAAACTGATTTTACCACCTCGTCCAAATCATCGGCCTGTTTCTCTTCATACTCTTGTCGAATATGTTTAATCTGTATACCACGCCTCTGAAAAATCTCTCTTGCTTCGTTGAATTTGTGTACATTGGAAGTTTGGAAGTAAAGCATTACTTTCGTGATATCGTCAACTCTTAATAAATTAATCACTCACCTTTCTGAAAAATATCGACCTCTCTTCTCGATGGACTTCAATCTCTCTACAACTTCATTGTGTTTTTCGTATTCCGAATATCCATCCAAGAACGCTTTGTAACACTCTCGGAAATACGAATGATGTGTTGAATATAGCACTTTTTTAAAAACGAGAATATCCACTCCCTTGTCTTCGATGCTCTCACTTATCTCGCCTAAACCAAAGTCAATGAAATAAACAATGTCCCCGCTTAGAAGCATATTGGCTGTTGTGAGGTCTCCGTGCACAATATTTGCTGAATGGAGGCGTGCGACGTTTCTACCGATCTCACAACATACCCTCTTTCTATCTTTATTAACCAAATCATCAAGAACCTCCCTTACACATCTTCCATTGATGTTCTTCATCTCAATGATGGTTCCCTTATTATCAACGTCCCGTATTAATGGGGTTGCTACTCCAGATCTTCTGGCAAGTGAAATCAGCTTCGCCTCCCTTTTTGTTCTGGTCTTTCTCAGATGATCATCCAATTCTCCCTCCCTATAACCCTTGACCACCCTTTTCTTCCTAATAATATCATTACTACCAAAGATGTTTGCTTCCGCTCCCTTACTGATCAGTTTCATGATCTTTCCTCCTTATAAGTAAAGGGCGCACATAAAAGGATCCTTACCATAGAAATTATCACCGGCGGCACGAAATCTGCAACCACCCCGGCATTCTTCGAGATCTGCACACCCTCTACAGTCCAATTCTTTTAGCGAAGGAATATATTTGTCGACTATTCTCAACCAGCATACCTCCAGGGTCTCTTCTTCCACGTTGCCGACATCATCCAAGAAAAAACCACACTTACTAACCCCACCGTTCGGTCTTACAGAGCAAATATGAGAGCCGCATGAAAGGGAGCCATCACCCATGTGCGTACCTGCAGAATAGCCATACCTCTTGAATATTTTGACCGCATCTTCACTAGGTACTTTGAGCTCATCATGACCAGACATGTTACCCGCATCGGATGGTATATCAAGTATCCATTCATTTACACCTATTTCCTTTAATAGGCCATCCATTGAATCGAATTCTTTTAGATTCCCAGAATGAATCATCGTGGCACAACTTACAGGTAGGAAATTACTAGCATTTTTCAATCCCTCCACCGTGGCTTCGAACGTCTTCCGTCCCCTAATGGCTTCATGGCTCTCCCGCATTCCATCCAAGCTTATCTGAACTTGATCAGCATATTTTGATAGACCCAAGGCGACCTCCGGAGTGATCAGAGTCCCATTTGTCAATACCTCAACCCTCAATGAGAGTTCACCAGCTAGTTTTAGCACTTCCCAAAAGTTCTTATGAAGTAGGGGCTCGCCTCCAGTGATTAAAACCTTGAAGCCATAATGCGAAAATTCCTCAAGAACGTCCACTATGGTGCTTAGTTTCATGTCCTTCTGGTTTTTTTCACCCAAATAGCAGTGCGCACAATTCAAGTTACACTTTTCAGTGATATGAAGTTGGAGGTACCTCAATGAGGGTTTAACCGTTTCCCTAACTGGAAACCGCATAGGCGCCTCTAGCTCTTCTACATCCCCTAGACATCCTTCGGTGAAGAGGTAATCAACCAACCTCTTTCCTTCCTTTACGGTAACGTGAGACGCCCTACAAATCGCTTCGAGACTGTTTCTACCAGTGCAATAACTTAGAAAGCTTATCGCGTCATCGTCCAGCTCATACTGTTCATCACTTGGATAGTGGTACAAAACTGGTGATTCTACAATCCGCAATACACTATCAACGAGTTTCGGATGCATCTAGATCATCCAAATTGATTTTTCCTTCTTTGATTAGCTTCTTGTTTATCTTGAAGGCATGGCACTCCAACTCCTCCCCCTCTTTATAGAACTCGCACTGTGAACATATAGTCTTGCGTAGTTCCTCTTCTATAGTCATAGAGAGTACTGCCTTAATAACGGTGAAAAATAATTTAAAAATTAATATTAAAATC
>JBHICB010000210.1:0-2280 GCA_046759365.1 Hydrothermarchaeales archaeon (SeqCode) | reverse complement strand
GTTTCTCGATTATTAAAGGCTAAAGAGCTTTTGGGGATAGAAGGGTTGATCCATGATGGCCGTGGTCCAAAGGCTCCCTGGAAATATATTGGAGATGTCCGTAATGGGGTCATGTCGTTACTTAAGAAATATCCTGAGAAGACGGATCATGAAATAGCGGAAGAAGCAAGTAAGAATCTTGAGATGAGCATCTCCCGAAGCGCTGTAGCGAGGATACGAGTTGATGGTCGAGATGTGATAATCATTTAGACAGAAGTTCTTTTGGTTTACATACTATATCCTATTGATTTTATTATGATATTTGTTATTTTGAAATTCCATTTACTGGGTACAAATCAAGTAGCTGAAAAGCTTTTTTTTGTATAGGATTAAACTCAGTAGTTTGGTAGAAAGCTGGACTATCAGGGGAGGATTTTAATTTACAAAGATTTTTTGAACGCGTGCCTAATTCCATTAATAGGGTTCGGAAACTATGTACCGGAAATCCATCTTTTGTTTTCCGGACTTTCTTTTTTTTCTTTGAAGAATCAGATGGTTCTGCTGGAGCAACAGGATCTCTTGTTTTACGATTAACATCTAATTCCTCATCGTCAAACAATAACGGAGCTAATGGCTTTCTCATGTGCCACTCAACATAGTATGACAGAAGACAAATAAATATATGAGCTCTTACACGTACTTCTAAACGATGGCAGATAGGGCGTATTAAAAGGTCCATTCCGTTTAAGGTTCTAAATGCCCGCTCCACATGGGATAGGCTCTTATAGCTTCTTACAACATCATCTGCCGACATACGTTTCTCTGGTTCCTTTGTTCTAATTACATAGAATCCGTCCAGTTGTGCTTCCTTCTCTATTAAATGTTTTTTCCGCTTCCACTCGAATAAGTTATTTTTGATTGTTAGTTTAAAATGCTTACCAACCTTATATATATTTATCACCTTGCCTACCTTTACTCCAATTTCAGCTTTCTTCAAAGGCTTCTTTGTCCTTTTGTCTACTTGCTTTTTTATCTTCTCAAGTCTCTTTTCTGTTGCCTCCAACAGCGAAACTCGTTTGCGATCTCTTTCCTCTGCCATTAAAGGATTGTAGCATACGATCAATCGCTCATCCGGATAATCCTTGGATGAAATCTCAGCAAGGTTTTGTTTGTCAAATAGCGATAGCTGAAGCTCGCCTTTACGAACTAACTCCTGAATAGATGTGCTTTTAAGCGCTGAAATCCAACTGATAGCAGGGTATTGTTTAATCGTATCGATTTGAGTTTGAGTCAACATTCCACGGTCGCCTACAAGAACAACATGGGAAAGTTTAAACCTATTACGCAGCTTATCAACTTGATCAGGTACAGTTTTTGAGTCGGCAGTATTCCCAGGATATACATGCACCGATATTGGACGACCCTCGTAATCGGTCATAACGCCGTAAGCAATAATTGGTTTTCCCTTTATGCCACCCTTGGCTCTTCCAAATGCAATAAGAGGGCATTTACGCCCTTCATAGTGGCTGTTGCTAGTATCCCATAACACCAGTGAACCCTCCTTAAGATGCTTTTTGGCTAATTTGTTTTCTATCTTTGACTGACGTGCAACCAGCCAGTCCATAGCATGGTAAAGATCATCTTCATTTGCATTATCAACACCAAGCTCCATAGATAACGATGTAGAGTTCCAAGCCCTAGTCGTAGCTAATTTTGAACATGGATATATTAAACGCTCGATTATCATTGCCAATACCAAATTGCGCTCTCGGCAGGGTTTAGAAAAGATCATACTATCAAGCTTAAGCTTTTTAATCGTTCCTAATACTGCCTCTACATGTCCATGGGGGGTCGTTTTTTCAATGGTCAATAGTTCGTCGGCGGGCACAAGCGCCTTGCCTTTTAGCAAGGCTCGAAAAGCCTTAATTTTAGAATCTGGCCAATGAGTTATATTGGCGATTGTGCGAACAAAGGTTTTTTTCCCCTCTCTCCAGCCTTCCCGCAGGAGAGTAGTAGGGCGAGAGTTTCTATTCGGAACAGCATCTATATACATGAGAACATAATATACAATAAAAACATCGTTTGTCAAGTAAATAATAAAATAATTGAGCTTTTGTCTAATTATTACATGAGAACAATTATAAATACAAAAACCTGCCTATCCCTTTGATAATAGGATTGTTAGACGGGATTAAATGAAGAAAAATCAGGGGAACATCAGACTAAAACATGCGTGAAAGAAATATTTTCTCCACTGATAGATTACATCGATGGAAAAGAATTTAGAATAAACATTAGAAA
>JBHICB010000209.1:0-2291 GCA_046759365.1 Hydrothermarchaeales archaeon (SeqCode) | reverse complement strand
ATTTGCTTTTTGGTGGAGTATATATCCAGGGGCAGAAAAAGACAAGGGATTTTTCGTCTTGTGGTCATGGTTACAGCACACCTTCATCAAAGCAAAGGTATATATTTCATCCGGTAATCTTCCCTTTATCCAAGTTAGTTCAGGGACCGGTAGCCGGGGGCCGTTTCCGGCCCCAATCCCCCTAAGGACGGGGCATGATAGTTTCCCATCACACGGCTAAAGCCCTTCTCTCCCCCTACCTCCATCAGCATGCTTTAACGTTAGCTTGCCGTATAACCTACATTCCGGAAAGGGTATCGTAAACACTTGAAAATAGGGAACTCAAATTTTTTTCTGTGACTACATTTTCAGATACTAAGCAAAACTAGCTCCAGGAATAAGGTGAGCCATATTTAGTTTTGACAATATGGCTTTTTGTTCCCTATTTAGTTCGATATTCCTCGATACCCTCTTATTCTGAATATTTTCCTTGAGCGTTACAAGCTTACAGGTTCTTAGAGGTCGATAAAGCTCCTTAGAGTTGAGAAAGTCTTTGCCTTCAAACTGCTTTCTTTTGTTTGCCAGATCTCGGTTTAAAAAATAGGCCAACAAACAGATAGTATAAACCGCCTTAACATGTTCATCAGTATTGACATTAAATGGGCGAATCTTAACAAAAGACTTTATATTCTTGAAGGCATCTTCAATCTGGGTTTTGTTGCGATAGGCTGAGATTATCCTCTCAACATCGAACCTAAATTTTCCTTGCTCTTTCTCAATATGGTTAGTTACAAAAGCACACACTCCATCTAATAAAGCGGCTTGATCAATCTTGGTGGTCCTCTTCTCTACTTCTACCTGGTAGCTTTTTATGGTCCTCTTTTGTTTAGTAGTCACTTCTATTTCCTTAGGTTTAAGTTCGCCAAAAAACTTTTTGATCTTCAGCCTGGCCAGTTCTTGCTCAATGGCCCCTCTGAGAGGATCATACTTTCTGGTCCGCTTGGTTTGTTTAAGTTCTTCATTTTTGTTTCTGAGAAAGGTTTCGAAGGTCTCGATCTTTTGCTCTCTTGCCTTTCTTTCTTCCAAAAAAAGAGAGGGATTAATACCAACTACATAACGCTTTTTGTCTTTTACTCCCAGATCCCGATAGAATAGACGTCCATCATATTTCTTAAACTGGGGTAACTTTAAGAGCTGCTCCTCGATATTTTCTGGATCTACCCCGCTACTTGCGGGGTTTAGCTGGGAAAAGACAGATAGATTGATACCTGGTATCTGTGGTATCTGGTCCTTATCAAGGGCGGTGATATATTTTAAGTCATGGGAGTCTACCAATTCCAGATTGGTCTTGGATACGATCCCCCGGTCAAACACAAGGGAGATATTTTTCAACTTGAAACGGCGATGACAGGCCCCGATGATAGTCTTGAGGGTATCAGTTTCGGCAACATTTCCGGGGAAGACATCCCACTTGAAGGGATAGCCTTTATCATTAACCATAATACCCAAAAGTACCTGCTTCTTATGAAGCTTGTTATCCTTACTCCTTCCGAATTCAGATAGTTTGCACTTGAATCCTACAAAATAGGAGGAGGATAGGTCGTAATTGATGAAATCATAACTTCCCGGATCCCTCTTATAAGTCTTTCGGAATAAGTAGTCTTCCAAATGCTTCTTATTGAGTTCTATCTTGTTAAGTTCGTAATAGATCTTGTCATCATTGAGTCCTGATAGATTACATCCCAGGATTTCAGCCAAGGCCGTGGTAGTTAACCACTCTGGGATGCCATAATGAGAGCACGGCTCTAAACAGCGGTTGATAGTCAATATTTTAGCTACTAAAGGGGTAGATAAAGGACTTTCGGTTAGCTCTTGTTTGAAACCTTGGGAGAGATCCCATTCTTCCCATAACTGGTTAACCATAGCGACATCTAAATAGGAAATACTTCTTAGGGGAATTACATCTTCCAGAGAAACCAATATCTTTTCAGGATCTTTGACTACTTGAAGAATATATCTGATCTTAAGCGCCTGTTCATCAGTCAATTTACCCAGAGGGAAAAGGATCTTTTTCCTAACCGCACCCCCTAACCGATAAGATTCGGCCACGCTATATGACTTATATGTTCTTCCCTTGTATGTTGAGGTACTATATGTAAGGTGCATAAATGTAGTCTTTAAAATATTATTTGACTACAATAATGCACTATATGCCTATAGATGTCAAGAAAATAAATAATAATTATTTGACTACAATTATTATTTTGAGTATCATTTAAAGCCCAAAAATTGTAAATTTTCCCAATATTGTC
>JBHICB010000208.1:0-2304 GCA_046759365.1 Hydrothermarchaeales archaeon (SeqCode) | reverse complement strand
TTTAAGCAGTTCCGGGAAGACGATGTTGAGCATCTGTTTCAGGTGCGTTTTGGTTTTGCCGATGTCCCGAGTAATGGACTCTCTGAGGCGAGCCAGCTGGGTAAGGTAGGCCGAGTCCATTTCGGTAACCTCCGGGAGGAACTGCTCACGATTGATCAGGAATCTGGCAATGGCCAGTGCATCCACGGCATCGGTTTTGGTTTTCCTGAGGGAATCCGCTTCGGTGAATTTCTTCACCAGGGCCGGGTTTAACAGATGAACATGTTCGGTTACAGACAGAAGAAACGACAGCAGGTTGATGTGATAGGTGCCGGTGGACTCGAAACCCACCACGACCCTGGAATACTTTCCAATCAGCTTTCCAAGGCGGTTAAAGCCCTCTCTGCTCATAGGAAGAGAACCTTTTTTGATGGTGGTGACTTCCGGGTCTACTGCGGCGTAGTCGAATTTGTCTTTCGATACATCAATACCCAGGTAGATCGTTGTATCCATCTTTATTCTCCCTTAGTTCATCCTGTTTTGATTGAAAGGGCGAGGGGGGCTGTCTATGGATCCAATCTCCCGTTTGACGGTGGCTCTTGGGCCAAATCAACTTATTGGGACTTTAAAGACAGCGGAAAGACTCCTTTTGAGGTTCCAGGACCTAAAAGAGATGTGTCCCTACTGTCCCTAAGCCCTTTCAAAACTCTTTTTCAATTAACTAAATCTTTAAGAAATCTTAAACCCATTAATTAGGTAACATGAAGAAGAGAAGCACCCCATCCTGATGGTTTGTAAAATTGATTACACCAGTAAATCAACAACCATCAAAAAGGAGGTGCTTCGATGGAATTTATCGGTTTGGATTACCATAAACAATATACGGTTGCAACAAGAATAGGGCCGGATGGACAGAAAGAACAAAGTTGGCTTAGCAACACACCACAAGAGTTTGCCCGCTATTTTGATTCTGAGGAGGAAACTTCCGTGGTGTTCGAGTCCAGTCGGGGATGGGCTCTATTGTATGAAATGATCCGGGACAAGGTGAATCACATCAAGATGGCTCATCCCCTGAAAGTAAAGGCGATTGCCTCCGCTAGAATCAAGAATGATAAGATAGACTCTAATATTCTGGCAGAGCTATTGAAAGCGGATCTGATTCCGGAGGCTCACTTAAGGAATGAAGAGAATCGCACCCGTCTTAAGGTGCTTCGGCAACGGGCCTTTTTCGTAAAGCTGCGAACGATGGTGCGGAACCGCATCCATGATCTTTTAGATGAGCAGCCTTTTGAGATCCGCCAAAATAAGCCCGATGTAAGCTCATTGTGGGGAAAGAAGGGGATGAACTGGCTGAAAACAATCCGGTTACCTCTTGCCTGGCATCAGGAGCTTTTAGAAGCTCTGCTTGAGCTCATGAGTGATCTGAATCAACAGGTTGCCCGGAGTGACGGGATGGTCAAAAAGCTTTATGCCGAGGATTCTGAAGCTCAACTGATAGACACCCTCCCTGGATTCAGTGCGTTTGGGTCACTCCTGGTGAGTAACGAGATCGATGGTGTGGATCGCTTTGGTTCTGCCAAGCAGTTGGTGTCTTATGCCGGTCTGGTGCCTTCAACCTACTCCTCCGGTGGTAGGACGTTCCATGGCAGTCTAACCAAGCAGGGTTCCAAATGGTTACGGTGGATCTGCATTCAGGCGGTGAGCCCAGCGGTGCGGTCCAATGCCCAAATATCGGCCTATTATGAACGGATCAAAAGGCGTAAAGGAACCAAAGCTGCCCGGGTGGCCACTGCCAGGCGCTTATTAACCATTGCCTATCATTGTCTCAAAGAGAAGCGGAGCTTTGTTCCCTTAAAAATGAGTCAGGGACAACACAAGATATTTGGAAATGATCGAGCTGCCCTCACTTCTTCTTAGTGAAATGACCTTTTTGGTAATTTGCACTCTTAATTAGGTTAGGGAGCTCGGGATCCCATTGATATCATGTGCACAAAGTGGCACCGATAGAAGAATGAGCAATAACTCGATCGAGGAGAAGCATAGGAATTAGGAATACAAGATCAAATAGAATTACTTGCTTCTCTTCTTCATAGAAGTAGGAGTAAGAGATGGTAACATCGTATGCCTTTGGGTTTCCAAGACTCGGGAAGAAAAGGGAGTACAAAAAGGTCATCGAGAACTACTGGAAGGGGCAATCCTCAGAGAAAGAGTTGAGAGAGGCCCTTGACCGGATTCAGAACGAGATGTTGATGACCTATGCAAGATCTGTTGACCGTTATCCTGTGGGCGAAATGACCTTTTACGACCCCATGTTTGATACGGCGC
>JBHICB010000207.1:0-2308 GCA_046759365.1 Hydrothermarchaeales archaeon (SeqCode) | reverse complement strand
GAATGGAATAAGAAAAACCCTGATTATTTTAAAACCAATTATCTTCAAGAGAAACTTAATGCCGCCTCCACATCTAAGACCTCCTCACAGATCTTGCCGGTAAAAGGCCGTTTCAAGTCGGGATTACCCCTTTTGCTTGTTCAAGAAGTGATCGATATCCAACACCTTATAATCATTGAGTATTTAGCCCAACTACTCTTTAAGCGTTTTAAAGATGTGTTAAGGGGGCAAGCTGTTGTAAATACAGAAGAAATAAGACAACAACTCCCCAAGGGGATTTCAAGAAGTGATCGACATTGACAGGGGTTTCTATGTATATCTACCCATAATAAAAAGGAGGGAGTCGATCATGATAAATAAGAAAATCCTTGAACCCAACCGCGTTCGGCATATTGATGGTGGCTTCAGTTTTATCCCTCACCGTTTCATGACAGAGGGATTTTTGTCCTCTCTAGGGCAAAAAGAGATTCTTTTGTATTTCTTCCTTGTCCTGGTCTCCGATCGCTATGGGCTGTCATTTTACTCCTATGATGCTATTTGCTCATTGCTACAGTTCACCCCTGATGAATGCAATGAAGCTACAGACGGCCTTATAGAGAAAGATCTGATCGCCTTTGATGGTAAAATCTATCAGGTGCTCGATTTACCCTCAAAACCAGTACAAGATTCTCCCAAAAAACTTGATCCTAAGTTGGATCGGAAAGAATGCCGCCGTCACGTAAAAAACATCATCCAACAATCACTCTGGGAGGTTCAAGATGGCCAATAAAGACATCAGGATGTTGGTGCAAGCCATCGGGGATTATCTCAAATGGGTAAAATCCATGGAGGAGCATGGGCGTAGTCCCCACACCATACGCTATTCCCAGGTCTTAACTGATTTTCTTCTCTTTGCCATAAGCAAGGATATGGTTTGGAAAGATATGTTTACCCTCGATACCCTCGAAGGCTTTCGGAAACATAGCACTTTCAAGAATGCCCCACGTGCTCTCATTGCCTTATCCTATTATCTTTTTAGCCATGGAAGACTCGATCAACCTATTAAAATTATAAAGATTCCGAAACCGCGCAAACTTTTACCTGACATCTATGAACACTACCTTCTATATCACGAACAAGGCCGTCAGCTTTCCCATAGTCATCTCAGTCAGACACGAATGGTGCTGTCTAAATTTCATCAATACCTGCAAAGGCACAACATCGAACTTTGCAGGTTAAGCATCGAGCACCTTGACGCCTTCATGGGGGAGCTGAAAGTGGCACACAACTCTAAAAAAGGCTACCGTGCTTATTTGCGAGGTTTTTTGATGTATCTGTATCATGAGCGAAAGATACTCAAAAAAAACCTTGCCCCTCTCCTTGTGACACCCCCTCTATATGGCCAGAGTAAACCACCCAAGTTCTTGCGACCTCAGGAAATCCAGAATCTCTTCGCCAACCTCAAGCTTTCTACCCCTGCGGATATCCGAACCTATGCCATGGTCCACCTGGCTTATACCTTAGGGCTTAGACCCGTTGAGATCAGTAGGATCACACTCGATGACATCTCTTTTCAAAAAGGGGTACTCACCCTTCCGGATAGAAAGGGTGATAACCCTATTACCCTTCCTATGCCCGAACATACCATCAAGGCCATAGCAGCCTATGCCTTGAACGCCAGACCTAAAGGCGCATACAGACACCTTTTCCTGACTTTCCAATACCCCTACCGGCCTGTAAGCTCCACTACTGTTATTTACTGTATCTCAAAGGCCATGAAACAAGCAGGACTTCATTCTTCATCCTATTGGCTTCGCCATACATACGCGCAAAATCTTCTCCACATAGGGCAATCAATCTATGAGATAAAAGAGATGCTGGGTCATGACAACATACAATCCAGCAACAGATATATAACCATCCACACAGAACTTATGCGAAAGGTGCTTTATGATGAAGAACTTTGAAAGTTTTCTATCCCCGCAACTCAATGAGTATATGGCTTATCGAAAAGACCTGGGATACGCCACTAAATCTTCCAGAGGTCACCTCCGCATTTTTGACCGTTATCTGAGAGAGACAGGGGTTGATTGGGACTCTCTTCAGCCCTCTTTTTTCCTTGAGATGAGAGCCAATCTCAACATGGAGTCAAGCGGCGTTAACAAAATCCTCTCCGCAACCCGCCTGTTCTTTTGGTTCATGGTGCGCCAGGGGTATGTGGATGAAAATCCCTTAGAGGATATCCCCTTTCTTAAAGAGGAAACTGTCGTACCGTTTATCTTCTCACCCGAGCAAACCAATCAGTTACTTTGTAATGTTTGCAATAGCA
>JBHICB010000206.1:0-2310 GCA_046759365.1 Hydrothermarchaeales archaeon (SeqCode) | reverse complement strand
AAAAAGAAAAATATGCGACGTATTGACATAATTCCTCTCCTAGTAAATATTTTCTATAAAATTTGAGGATTGATTACCCTGGAAAAGTGAACTACTTCCAGGGCCATCAAAGATTTGGAGGATTGGAGAAAAATACTCTAAGTTGTTTTGGAAACAGAAAATTCCCTTGAATTCTAGAGAAATATGCTCTTTTTTGTTGATAATATGCGGTTTTTGCTGATTTGCGGTCATATTCCTCCTTTTCCCCGCAAGAGGTGCTGAATTTATAACACAGAAGAAAATTAAATGTCAAGTAAGAATATCGAAAATCAGCGGTTCCGCAACTTTTCCTAAAAAGCGGAAATATCTCCTTACGAAGCAGATTTTTTTCCTAAGGAGTTTCGTTTTAGGGGAATTTTGGATTATATTTTATGCTAAATATTGGCTATTTTTAATAAAAAGGAATACTGTCCCTTTAGAAAGTTAGAGTAAAAATACTATGATCAAGTAAAAAAATCTTGTTCAGGGAGGAGCTCTCTGCAAGCTGCCATCATAAAGTTCTGAACATATGAGTCTGGAAAAATAGAGGTTACTGTGTTTCGATCTCAGCTCTGGCTTGATATTCAAATACAAAAAAGCACGGAATAAATTCAGGACCAGCATAAGGGTAAGCCAGAAGGCAGAGATGGCAGTGGGATGGTGTTTATAGACATGGTCAGCATGCCAATAGGTGACCATCTCATTTAGAGCCTTGTTCTCAATAAGCCATCTGGAATGTCCAAGATTGACTATAGCTTCAGTGCTTGCTTTTTTTTGAGATAAGGTGGCTGCCCACATCCAATCAGAAGTTTCTTCTTCTACTTCACCAGTTCGTTGCCGGCAGAGAGTTGTAGTTTCTAGCGAACGCACGACTCTTATTTCCATCTCCAAGCTCTCCCATGATGTGAGACCTTCAATATCCCACATCAGTCTTTTTGTCGTGCCCTTTACTCCAATCATCGGTTCCTCATACTGGAAAAGACCTTTGGCATCTTCCATCAAGTCTCGCCTCTCATCTTTTAAGACAGCTATCACATCTTTGCCATGATCTAAGAGAAGTTTGAAAAAAGGTGCCTCGAGATATAATCCATCTGTCACAACCACCTCAAAGGCACGGAGATAATTTTTAAGAATCCTTTTCAAGAGTCGAATGGCAGCGGCAACCTCATCCTCTCCTTTCCTTTGTTCCTCCTCATCTAAAATGATAGGAAAATCTTCACCCGAGAGCATAGCTATGACATTGCGGTGATAGTACTGAATACGCTTTCCTTCTCTGGTATGTACTTTTCTTCTCAGACAACCAGAACAACAGCGCAGGTAGCTTGAGCTTGATTCATGGCCATCTATGATCAGTACATAAAAACCATAAGTCTTCTTTATGGCCTTATTCCTTTTTAACCTTGTATATACATGGTGTATAAGAAAGCGGACCGAATCCAGGATAATCAGTGAAAAAACTCTTCCCATCGTATCAGCACTCGGTAACTCCCTCCCCAGCCACCTCCTCCAGAAACTATTGCCTTTATCCTGTTCCAAGGCATTAAGAGAGCCCATGCGAGTAAGCATCATGATGAATGCACTTGAAAATATAGTAGGCGTCTCGATTACTGGCTGGATACGAGTGTCAGTAATACCGGTGAGGAGACTTGTAAAACGATAGACCTTCTCTACATAGCTAAGAAAGCGCCTGAGAATAGCTTAATCCTTTCTCTTTAACCTATCCCAGTAAATAGAGGATATTTTCTCTAACAGCTCTTGAAGCACATGGAAATTTTTTACCCATTTGCGCACAAACTCTTCCTTATCTTTTGGGATATAAAGCTGTTCAATCTTGCCATTTTTCATCTTGGTCAGGTAAAGGGAACTATGTTTATAGTTGCTTTTTGCACATTTGCAATTTGGTTTTCCGCATGTGTGTTTCCTCATGGTTAGGGAGCCTTTGAGAAAACCCTGGTAACTGATATATGGTTTTAGCCTGGAGCGGGACTCACGCTCCTCCCTTGTCATCTGAGATCTGTACATAATATCTCCTTATATCTTATATTTATTATATATATAAGAATAAAGGGAATGTCAAGACTTTTCTGCGAATGCGAATTTGCTCAATGGCTTTTTTGATGGGAAACTGGTTGTCTATAGAAGTGAGGATACTAGTTAAAAATTAATGTTGCGGAATCGCTGAAATTTGGACCCCTGGCCTTCTGAGTCGTAGTCAGACGCTCTATCTTATCTTATTTTCTTCAAATACTTGAAATTTAATGAGCTAAATCACTTTTGCCTTTACTTTGATAT
>JBHICB010000205.1:0-2327 GCA_046759365.1 Hydrothermarchaeales archaeon (SeqCode) | reverse complement strand
CCCTTGGCCAAATTGTCTTACATCTCATCAAAGCAACAGGTTTTTAGGCTGAGCCTCCATATAGGTGCCGTTAATAATCCCGAAAATATGAGATTCTTGGACGAATTCCTGACATGGAGCGACCACATCAATAGCGGCTGAATAAAAAGTTTTTCTATAAAACTGGATAAAAAGTGATACAATGAATCTGGATGAGACCGACAAAGAGATCTTAAGAAAGCTCCAAGAGAATCTGCCTATTGTAAAGAGACCTTTTTTGGAGATCTCAAATAATATCGGGATAACCGAAAACGAGTTCTTCTCAAGGGTTAAACGGCTTATAGATTCCGGAATAATTCGAAAATTAGGTCTAAGGATCGACTCTCAAAAGGTCGGGTTTGCAAGCACGCTGATAGCCCTCAAGGTCCCGAAAGATATGGAAGATGAGGTAGGAGAGCAATTAAGCAAATATGACTTTGTCACCCACAACTATGCAAGAGACCATTACTACAACATTTGGTTCACGATAATCGAGAAAAACAAAGAAGCACTGGAAAAGGCCGTTCAGAGAATTACTGAAGAGGTAAAGTTTGATGACATGCTGGATCTACCTATAAAAAAGAGGTTCAAAATCGACGTGAGGTTTAAGATAAGGTGAAACTTTTAGACAAAAAGGACAAACTGATCCTTAGGGCACTACAGGATGATATCCCCCTGGTAAGCAGGCCTTTCAAAGCAGTTGGAGAGAATCTGGGCATCAGAGAGGATGAGGTAATTGCCGGAGTCAAGAACATGCTTGATAAAGGCATTGTTCGAAGGTTCAGTGCATCCCTTAGACATAGAAAACTAGGTATAGTTTCCAATCCCCTTTGCATCTGGATGGTTCCGGGGGAGAAAGTTGAGGAGGTGGGCCAAAAGATGGCCTCCTTTAAAGAAGTTACCCATTGTTATGAGCGTCCTATAATCCCCGGGAGATGGGATTATAATTTATTTACCATGATCCATGGATATGATAAACGCGATGTCGAAAAGGTGGCAGAAAAAATTTCGAAGGCAGTAGGTATCAGTGATTATGCTCTCGTTTTCAGTACAAAGGAATTCAAAAAGACCTACAAGAGGTATTAATAAAATTTCCCGGTTGGTTCTGGTATATTAAACGCCAGCCTATGGGCCAGATCAAAATAAATCCTTGCAAGCTCTACCCCTATATCTTGAATGTCAAGTTGCTTAAGCTCTATTTCATCTGGTTCTACTATCTCTAGCAGTAGCGGCGCGTGTTGGACCATCGTAGCTACGAGGTCTTTTGGCTCGTACAAGAATGCCTCGATAGCTATCAGCAGATTGGTCCCCTCTTTCCCGTCAAGCTTTTTGGTCCTTACTTTGTTCACAAAAAGATTTTCCTCAATAGTGCGTATGAATGATGCTATGGCCTTCCTTCTGTTCGTTTCATTAGTCTCGATAACCATCTTTATCCTGATCGCCCCCTGGTCAAGGAGGGAGTCGATCTCGTCATCGGTAAGCCCAATTTTTGGCTTATAACCTCTCGGTTTCACGTACTTGAAGAACACGTTATACTTTGCATAGACCTCCTTTGTCAGCACCAAAATATCGCCCAATGTCTTTATGAAGTCTTTAGAAGACATGACTATTTTTTTAGGCTCCAGTATCTCCATCGCAGAAGGCCCATAAGCTATTGCTGATATCATATAATCCTTGAGATCTTTAAATGTCGCCTCTACCTCAGCGGTTTTTGAAAAGTTTCCATCCTCTTCAACAGTCTCATCTAAAGATGTCTTTTTGACTCTAGCATAGCCCTCTGTCTTCATCTTTTCAACTAGTTTTTTCAAAGAATCCTCTACAACAGCTTTGTCATTCCCTTGGGCTTCAATAAAGAAAAGTCCTTTTATCATTTAGAACCATGAACTCCTTTTTTGTGTCTTGCACTCAAAGCACTGAGAGTAATTTGTAACGTCGATTAAAAAGGTTGTGGGGGGATTTTATGTCTAGTTAAACCTTATTACGATAAGATAGTAAAAAGCCATAAAACACAGTTAATTTGGATTGGCAAAGAAATATTCGATTAATCTAAATCAGCAAAAAATATATACTACTCCACATCTAACCTTCCATTATGGCAGTGAATATTTCTCAGATAGCATTGTTAGTTGTAGGGGCTATTTTGATCTTTGTTGCACCCAAGATAGTAGGAACGGTCTTGAAGATAACAGGCATTGCATTGATCTTAGTTGGGGCAGTCATCTATAAATTTCCCTTAAGTATGGGGCTATCTCCCACTTCTACTTGGGCCATGATAGTGGCTGGTCTTCCAATAATAGCTGGGCTTGGTA
>JBHICB010000204.1:0-2352 GCA_046759365.1 Hydrothermarchaeales archaeon (SeqCode) | reverse complement strand
ATTTAGAGGGCTATATCAAAGAACTTAACGGGTTAGAGGAGGAGTATAAAAACGATCCTTCAAAAGAAGCAAAAGAAAAAGAAGGGAAAAGATTGGAACTTTTACGTATTTTTAACGAGTGGCAATCTCCATTAAAATAACCCTTTGGATTTCAATCTCGCTACCAATGGTGATGGCCCTATTGTTTTGCGTATTTCTTCAACTTGTTGCATGCGGCGTTCGATGTCCTTATCGAGTTCCTCGGCATGGTCCCAGTAGTAAGCGAGGGCTGAATGGATTTGTCCCATGGTTAAATAAGGGTGTTGGAAGTGGAGCTCTTCAGGGCTCCAGCCATAGGCTGTTTTCTCCGTTACAAGTTCGACCACTTTCATTGTGGTACCTGCAATAATTGGTACACCATCTTTACTAATGGCGACATGTTCGTAACCGGTTGCAGTTAATGACATAGGCAAACCCTTTTTCATAATTGTTTTAAAAGCTTATCATAATCTGAATGCGAACCAATCGAAAAGCAAATGATTGTGTCCCCTTTTATCCTACCACACCTTCGGCTTAAATCTTCTATCATTCAATATCCTCACCGTTTCTCCACTCTGCCCTATTACATACATCCCATTATTATATGCATATTTGTCTGCCCCTTCTTCTATTACAATCCCTGCCACTGCCCCAACCACCTTTCTGTCTCGATATTCAGGAAAAAAACCCTTGAACTTCTTTAATCTCTTAATATGCTCATTCACATCCCCAACGCCAAGGGTGCTTTTCGCCTCTATCAAAACCGCATACTCCCCATTAATTGCTAATATATCTATCTCTATCTGTTTTCCATTTTTATGTTTCCTTACTCGTTGATATATTGTGTCTACTTCTATTCCACATTTTTTAAATAGTTTCTCTGCCGCCGGCGCTATAAGCCCCTCAACAAACTTACTCCACTTGCCCGTTAACGCCTCTATTTTTTTATCTAATTCCTTAGACCTCTTCTCTGCTTCTTCAGACCTCCTATCTGCTTCTTTAGACCTCTTCTCTGCTTCTTTAAACATCTCCCTTGTCTCTTTGAACTGCCTACTTGATTCTTCAAAAAGCTTCCATACCTCTTGAAAGCCTTTCTCAGCTTTCTGAACAGCCATAAATTTTCACCTCCTCTCACTCAAAACTCAGCGCCAAAACAAGCTGCCGCTTGGCGTCAATCGTTCCTGATATACTTCTCCGCCTGAGGCGGACCTCCCTTTTGCCAAAATGTCGGGGTAAATAAGCAGGGTCAAAATTCGAGGGCAAGAAATTCCGCCGGTTTGAGAATCCTTATCCCTTGATATTTCTTGATTGGAAGAATGTGTTTGGCATCTCCGGAGACAACAAAATCAGCTCCTCCACTTATGGCGCACTCCAGGACACGGTTATCAGAGTCCTTTTCCTTTATGACGGATAACTTGCTTGTCGGATGGACCAAGGTGGTTATCTCTTTAATGGCTCCCAATGTGATTTCAATCTTTTCATCGCCCCAGTCGAATTGCCTTTGCAAAACCTTGACCACCTCATCAAGAATAAAAGGTGAGATAAGTAGTTCGATTACCCCCTCATTGGCAAGGCTCAAGATTTTATCCGGGTTGCCACCAAAGTGAAGGGCAGATACGATCACATTAGTGTCCAACACCACCTTAACCACTTATTTTCTCATCTCGTCTACCAACTGCTCCACATCCTCCTCCCGAAGCCCCAATTTTCTGGCTTGCTTTTGCCCATATGCCTGAAGCCCTTTCCATTTAGTGCTCCACAGGTATTGCCTTAATGCTTCGCACACCAGTTCCGATTTGGTGCGGGCCTCTTTTTTGGCAACGGCCTCTGCTTCCTTGGCAATATCGGGCGGCAAGGAGATATTCCAGACTTTTGTCGTTCTTGACATGTCAAACGCTCCTTTGCTCTTAATATATTTTCCTTTACAATTACCTAATTTTATTTGGGTTAGGGTGGGGTCAATTAAATGATCGCTGTCCCCAGTATTTCCATCCACAAAATGTTGATAGGTTAGGTTTGCCCCAGGGTTAAATAGGGGTTAGAAGTAAAACGTGAGAAGTTAGAAGAAGAAAATCGCTTTACTTCTTACATCTTCCGTTTCACATCATGGCTGTTATATCCGTACCCCGACCTTCTTAAATTCCTTTTCACTGTATATTATTACATGGTCGCTGATTCCGGTTTTTTCCCTGATTCTTCTTATCACATCCTCACATTCTTCATCAGTATATCCATGAATCATTGTGAACACATTATGTTCCCAGTCGTCAAAGGTGGGACGCTCATAACAATGGGTTACTTCGGGGAAACTTGCCATTATCTTGCCCGCATCGT
>JBHICB010000203.1:0-2357 GCA_046759365.1 Hydrothermarchaeales archaeon (SeqCode) | reverse complement strand
GCTCCTGCTTTCCTTCGGCACCATCTTGGCTCTCTGCGGTCTTGCCAGATACCTACGTTTTTCGTACATTCTAGCTAGTATGGCACTTGGAATAACGACCGTGAATCTACCCTTCAGTAATAAACGTTGCTTTGATGTTATAAACGAGGCTAAGCCGCCCCTATACATCCTCTTCTTTATATTCGTTGGAGCGAGACTGCAGGTTGGATTGCTAACGAAAATCGGAGCTATAGGAGTGCTCTACATCCTCTTTAGAACGATAGGTAAGGGGGCTGGATCTTGGATTGCTGCTCGAATCTCTGGGAATTTGGGCTTCCTCGATGCAGATGCGAGGGCTACGATAGAGAAGTATTTCTGGCTTTGCCTCTTTTCCCAGGCAGGGGTTGCAATTGGTCTATCCATAGAGGCAATGCACACGTTTGCAGAGTACGGCGCGGTGGGAAGAGAGTTTGGCGCCATGGTTATCACGATTATAGCCGGAACCACATTAATCTTCCAACTCATCGGCCCGCCTTGCGTGAGACTTGCAATCTTCAAGGCAGGAGAAGTAAGGAGAAGTGAGACGGAGGAGTAAAAAAAGATGGTTGAAATGGATAAGAAAGAGACATATGCGACATATATGCTGCCAGATGTATTGGTAGAAGAGATAATGACAAAGGATGTCGTAAACGTCGACAGAGAGGATGCCCTAAATGATTTGATCGAAATGTTCAAGAAACACAGCGTTCATGGTTTTCCGGTGCACTATAAAGGGAAACTGGTTGGAATAGTGACCAAATCAGACCTCCTAAAGATCTTCCAGAGAAAGAGGTTCAGAGACACCCTTGTGAGCCACGTGAAAGATATCATGAGTGCTAATCCAACTTCGATAGGCCCTAAATCCCACATAGTAGATGCAGTTGACATCCTGGTAAGACAAGGTTTCAGGCTCTTACCAGTGGTCGAAGAGGACAAGCTGGTTGGATTGCTCTCATATACCGATGTAATAAACCAAGTTCTAAAAAAATCTAGTAAGTGAGTAGGGCTTAGTAAAACTCTGGTAAACAAATATAAATAAAAGATTTAAGAAAGATCATGGAACATAAAGTGGTTACGGTCCAGAAAGACTATACCATTGAAGAACTCGTGACGAAGTTTAGGGAATATGATTTTCATGGGTTTCCGGTTTTGGACAAAGATGAACTGGTCGGTGTGGTGACGAAAACCGATCTTTTGAAAATAATAACCATAACCGAGAGGAAACTGAGCAGGATGTTTGCCTCCCATGTGGAGGACATTATGACTCCCCATCCCATCACAATTACTCCTAAAACGAATCTACTTGAAGCGGTGGATATAATGAACAAAAACCGCATCAGAACATTGCCTATATTGGATGGTGAGAGGTTAGTTGGCTTGCTCTCGTATAGCGACTTAGTGAAAACCGTTTTCAAATTTTAATCAAAATTGCTGGGGGATGGGGCAATATTAATATTATTTGGGTTTTAATTAGGGGCTATGAGAGATGTACTTGAAGCCCTTTATCAAAATCGAATCAGCGTCAAAGAAGCTGAAGAAAAATTAAAGTCTCATTTTTTAGAGATAGAGGGACTTGCCAAATTGGACATCCACAGGGAATTACGGGCGGGCATACCCGAGGTCATATTGGCTGAGGGCAAGGAGCCAGAGGATGTTGTCAAACTGGCAAAAAAATTATTAGCAAATAAGGGTAGGGCCATAATAACAAAAGCCAGAGAGGAAGATTTTTCCAATTTTGAAGATTTCAAATGCCACAAGGAGTTTAATAGAAAAGGCAGGACCATTGTTTTAAGGAAAAATAAAACACGTGACAAATCCATAGGTAAGGTCGGCATTCTCGCTGCAGGTACTTCTGATATACCCATAGCAGAAGAGACGAGGGTGATCTGCGAGGAATTTGGTTGTGAAGTCATAAAAGATTATGATGTAGGGGTTGCAGGGATTCACAGGCTTTTTCCCTCGATAAAGAAACTGAGGGATGGAGATGTCGATGTTGTCATCGTAGTTGCAGGCATGGAAGGTGCACTGCCCTCTGTGGTAAAAAGTCTGGTAGATGTGCCAGTTATAGGTGTTCCTACATCAATAGGCTATGGTCTGGGCGAAAAAGGCATCTCCGCCCTTATGGGGATGCTACAGTCCTGCTCCCCAGGTATAGCAGTTGTAAACATTGACAATGGTTTTGGTGCGGCCTCCGTGGCATTTTTGATCTGCAAACGGATTGATAAAAGAAAAGAGAAGACCGGTTAGAAAAGAACTAATTTTTTAACATTTGAAGTGAGGATTATCAAAGCACGTAAGGTGGAGATGTATTGATGGAGAATAGCGGTGAAACGAGAGAA
>JBHICB010000202.1:0-2368 GCA_046759365.1 Hydrothermarchaeales archaeon (SeqCode) | reverse complement strand
GAAATCCAAATTCCCAGTATCAATATTCCCCGCAATAATCTTGAATCCGTGTACATTCGGATCTGAAGCCTCGTCCTCATCAATAGTAAAAGTACCGTTAGTTCCAGCAACGGCTGTTACGTCACCTGCCACCCAATCTCCAAGAATGCCGTTAAGCTCTGCGGCTGTATCGACACTCCCGACTGTGGTAGCAGCGGCTCTTAGAACCGTCATCGACGGGACACAGGTGGTAACTTCAACAACTCCGTCAGCTGAACTGGTGTGGGTTCCCTGTCGGCTCACGACTCCGATGAACTCATCGGTGCCAGCTTCTGGGTCTCCAGTAGCCAATACAGTAGCAAAGTTGTTTCCGGTACCTCCTACCTTGACGGGCTCGCCCGGCAGCAAGACGCTGGTCTCGCCTCCAGTATCCCAGTCTTCAGCTCGATATTCTCTATTTTCTCCAGGGCTCTTAATCACTTCGTAATCATTAGCTCCCATGTTTTTTAATAGGTCAAAAATTAAATCTGATATTCACCGACTACTTGAGCTAACGACTATTGTCCTAAAACGAAGCAGATCTCTTATTTTGCTAGCGAAGGAAAAGTCTCTCTCTCTTCGTGGGGAAAGAATCTTCCACTTGGAGATACCCAACCTCCACGCTTGGGATCCCATTTGTGTCCACCTCTTGTGATGATTTTCTCATCATTTGGAGACAGAGTTGGTCTTGGGTATTCTTTAACTTGCTTTTTCTGGCCAGATCCTCCGCCTGGCTTTTCTATATCCTTAGTGCTTTTTACCGCTCGCATGACTTCTGAGATCTTATTCCCAAAGTCCTTGGTCACTGTTCCAATTTGTGTTTGGATCTCGCTTGCGATAATTTCTCGCACTTTAGTCTCGTTCAAACCTCCCTCTTCGGTCTCAATATCGATTCCTTCAGCCTTTAACCTTTCTTTGAGCTTCTGAATGTTAAAGCCCGCCTGACCTATCTGTTTTTCTTTCTTTTCTAAAGCCTCTGTCTGTTCTCTAATGATTCTGTCTTTTTCCTCTAACTTCGTTTCGTAGTCGATGTTGCCCCCTTTATCGCCCTCATCGGGTTCTTTGTCTTTTTTTTCCTCAAAAGGGACTAGGTTGCCTTCAGTGTCTCTAATGGCTTCATCTGGTTTATCAGGATTTCTCCTGTACAGTTTGCCATCGATACTGATAGCTTCCCTGGAGTCTTTATCTGAAGATGGATCGGCGCCTCCTTGGCCTTTGTTGTCTTCGTTTGCCATATTTAGCGCTAGACTTAATGGCGCTAGCTACCGTTAAAATCTAACTTTTGACTCCGAGTGTTAGCTACTCGGTGTTCTCACTTTTGGCTGAGCTACCTTATAACTTTTTAATTTGATTTATTTTCTTCTGGATTATATCCAAGATGTAATTCATCAGCCTTCCAGCTAATATATCGTCGGCATTCTCTCCTTTATAATACATTCTTTGGTTGGCCTGATATTTAACCTCGTTACTTAGAATTTTCCAAAGGGTAGAATTTTCAAAAGTCTTAGCATTATCCCTTAGATAATCAATAGTCTCTCTATCAAGCTCTCTGCCCTTATGGAGAATCCTTATTCTTGGAGGAATAGTGTTTAATCTTTCAATCTGCAAAATATCATTCTCATCGACCATGTTAAACAAATCCTTTACCAGAAATCTTATAAATTTCTTTTGGAGATAATTCTTGATTTTCATTATTTACCTTTTCTAGCAATCTTCTTTTTAGCCTTTTCAACTTTAACCTCTTCCTCTTTCTCTTCTTTTTCCTCTTTTTTCGATAATGGTTTAACTAATTCAGCCAACATTTCTTCGTCTTGGCTCAATTCTTTCCAGCTTTCCCAAGGAATAATCTGAGCCCCTCTCTTGGCTAATCCTCCTAACTTTAAATATTCAACTAAAAGCTTGCCTTCGCTGACATCTTTGGGTAATTTAGCTTGGGCCCGCCTTAGTTTATCTTGGTTTGCGTAATTAATAGGCATGGTTTCTTAATTTATTTTTACGGGCAACTTTTCTCTTGCGTTTGCCCTTTTTAGTTCTTCTAGACATCGACCTTTATTTCTTCTTTTTTCTTGCCACTGTTCTTCTCCTTACCACTCTTCTCTTCCGTACCTTTCTTGCTCCTCTTTTAACTGCTTTTCTAGCTTTCCTGACTGTCCTAGCTCCTGGTAAAAACTTAGCTACTTGTTTTAAAGGCAAGGCTTTAGGCCTTAATCTCTTGCCAGCTTTTCTTTCTTCAATCCTATATCCAATCTCTTTACCCACTTTTTTAGCCAAAGGTGCTAGAGAAATTGTGGCAGCAGCCCCAGCTCCTACTAATCCAAGAGCTTTTAAAGAAACAGAACCTTTACTAGCA
>JBHICB010000201.1:0-2377 GCA_046759365.1 Hydrothermarchaeales archaeon (SeqCode) | reverse complement strand
AGCATCGGCGTCAACCTTGTCTTTGACATCGCAGCCCAGGTCGCAAAAGCGCTGTACGAGGGGTTTGACATAGAAATTATTGAGGCACATCATCGACGTAAAAAGGATGCACCCAGCGGCACTGCCCTAAGAATAGCCGAAAGAATTTGCGAGGCGACAAAAAGAAATATGGAAACAGACGTGGTATATGGAAGACATGGGATAACAGGAGAACGCCCTGCCAAACAGATTGGCATCCATGCCGTGCGCCTCGGAAATACTATTGGCGACCATTCTGTAATCTTCAGCAGCCTCGATGAACGCATAGAGATTAACCACAGTGCACACACAAGGGACATATTCGCCCGCGGCGCCATAACAGCCGCCAAATTCATAGCAGGAAAACCACCAGGCCTTTACACCATACGGGACGTGCTTAGGTAGGTAAAAACCAGTCTGGTAGGTACGCGAGGGAATCTCAGGAGTTGAATCTATGCCCATAGACCATAAAGACGAGTATGCCACCCTTCGGCAAGAAACGCTTGATCGATTCGGAAGAATTCACGATACATCAAAGTATGGAGTTGCTGGATTTGTTGCCGTCCTGGGCTACTACTATTCACATAATGAGCTTGACCATACACTTATCCTTTTTGTTTTGCAGTTACTTGTCTCTTTAATAGGTTTATCTGCACTTAGTCAATACCACGGTATCTACAGATTAAGCACCTATATCGCTGTCATCAGCGAAAAGGACTCTAAAGCACGGTGGCATAGAATGATACGCAGTTACGAAGATTATTCTTTGCAGTGTAAACTGACTTCTGGTATAAAATGGGGCACAGACTGCGTAATGTTATCGTGTTTGATCTTTTCCCTTTCTATTATTGGTTTAGGTGTTACATTTTTAAAAGCTGGGTATACAGAATTTATACCTTTGGACAAAACTCTAAAATTCCTCTTTTTTTTACTATGCTGTATCATCTTTACTGGAAATATATTTATTGGATATTTCTTGGGGTGGCGTGGAACGAAAAACTTTAGGAAAAAAACAGAGAAAGAATGGAAGCAATACTGTATAGATTTTGGCACAGAAAAATTCCCCGACCCTTATGAATAGTCTTTGTAGAAAGAAGGCCCATGCTTTACCCAATCTATAACCAAAAGGTGGCTAAGGACCTCACAAATAGCGGGGAGGATGGGCTAACCACTTTTTTGTGTGAGGAAGAAAAATATGTTGAGATATTTTACGCTTGAGTATTGGGAAGATGAGGGTTGGTATGTTGGTAGGTTGAAGGAAATCCCAGGTGTATTTAGTCAAGGAGAGTCTCTCAAGGAACTGGAGGAGAATATCCGGGATGCTTACCAGCTTATGAAGGAAGAGGAGGAAGTTTTGCCTCCCGCAGGTGTTAAGATAAAGGAAATTGGTGTAGAAGTGTGAAACGGCGCGAATTCGTTCGGGAGCTGGTTGATGCAGGATGCTATCTAAAGCGTCATGGCAGGAAGCATGACATCTATGTGAATCCTAAGAATGGAAGGAAAGCGCCTGTCCCTCGCCACTCAGAAATCAAAGAAAGCCTTTGCGAATTGATTAGAAAGCAGCTTGGACTCAAATGACCGACGCATGACTGTGCGGCTTCGGTTAACAAAGGAACCTTAATACAGAGGAACATTTCCCATATTTTGTCAAAGAGTGTAGGACGATTAAAAAGAGAAATGAAATAATTCTCAGACGTGTTCCATGGTACTCCGAATGTACCACATACTTTGGAGGTGATTGTATGAAAGTATCAAGTTATAGAATCTTACTTAAAAAGGAGTCGGAGGGAGGCTATACAGTAACGGTTCCTTCTCTCTCAGGATGCGTTACTTATGGAGACACTATAGAAGAGGCTATAAAAATGGCAAAAGAGGCAATTGAGTTATACATAGAAAGTTTGAAAGAGCATGGAGAAGAGATACCAACTGAGGAAGGGACTTTGGAATATACACTAACCCTGGAGACCCATGCCTAAACTTCCGTCTCTTACCCCTCAGAAAATTATCAAAATAATTGAAAAGAGGGGATTTGTCATAGACAGGATTAAAGGGAGCCATCATATTTACTATCATTCTGGGACGAAGAGGAGAGTTGTTGTTCCTCTTCATAAGAAGGAGTTACCGAAGGGAACACTACTTGAAATTTTAAGACAGGCGGGTTTAAGTAAAGAAGAATTAAAAATACTCTTGGAAGAATAGGGGTAAATAGAACGGAGGAGGACACTTCCCATTCTTAACAAAAGGAAATATTTATGAAAAAGGCGGTTTTCAAAAGCAAGTTATTGCCAGATGGACATCTGTATTGCCCAAGAGAACTTGCACAGAAAAAAATGCACATTTTAAAGTAATCGTAACCTTT
>JBHICB010000200.1:0-2389 GCA_046759365.1 Hydrothermarchaeales archaeon (SeqCode) | reverse complement strand
CCTTGGTCAAATGAAGGAGGATCTCCGGTCAGCCATAGATTTTGCAGAAAGAGAATTTCTTGCCTCCAGCATTGCGTTGGTGAGTTCAAGTCTTGGGGTAAGAGCTGCTTTAAAGGAAGCAAGCGAGGATGAGCGGGTTAAACTTTTAATTAGTCTTATTGGCGTTTTTAACCTTCAAGGGACCCTCTACGCTATCTATCGCGAGGACGGGGTGGATGAAGTACTCAACGGCATCCCTCTCGGCGTAAGGGACATCATGGGCTTTCAAATTGATGCAGATCATTTTTTGAATGCTGCCATCCGTGGGAACTTCCACACGTTACAGACATCATTACAGGATGCCACCAATTTATCCATTCCAACTGTTTTTTTTGCGGCAGAAAAAGACCCGTGGGTCTCCATAGACGAAGTTCGGCTGGTTTTCGACCAGATTTCGATCCATCGGAAGGAGATCTATGTGATTCCTAATACCATGCATGAGCTTTATGAAAATCCCGCCTCAACGGATTATGCCTGCCGCAAGGTTGTCACCTGTGCAGAAAAATACTTGGCAGGAAGAGAATCTAAATGGGAAACTATCCGGATTCCTGAGCGGGGCCTTCTTATTGGCCGCTTACGTGAAGAGAAAGACAGACTAAGGTCCGGTAAGGGGTTAAATCCAGAAGAAGAAAAAAACTTCTGGAAAAGATACCTAGAGAAATACGCTTACATCGTCAATCTTCAGGATTACTGGAACCTGTTGGATTTTTTAAACCAACTCTTGGGTAACTGGAGAAGAGGAGAAAAGATTCTAGACGCAGGCTGTGGTATCGGGAATTTTGGAACTTTTGTTATAGTCCGTCAACTTTACCATTTAATGCAGGGTAAAGCCATTTCCTTCCAAACGCTCCCTTTTGCAAAATATGTAGGAGTTGACTTCTTAGATGAGGCCATTCAACAAGCCGCAACGACTCATACAGAGATTCAAAAAGAGTTGAAAGGTAAAATGGGATTGGAATCAAAGAGCCCTAATCCTGTAAACTGTTATTACTCGGTTCTGGATCTCAATCGACCTCTGCCTTTTAGGAACCATTGTTTTGATAAAGTTTGTTGTAATTTTGTCTTATCCTATCTCAGCGACCCTTCGTACCCCCTCAAAGAGTTATTTCGTACGCTTAGAATCGGCGGGAGGATAGTTGTTACGAGCATAAAACCCTATGCTGATCTTTCACAAATCTATCGAGACTTTATCCAGGTGAGTCGAAGCCCAGAGGAACTGGAGCAGGCCCGCTTAGTACTTAACAACGTGGCAATGATTAAACACAAGGAAGCGGAGGGATACTATCAGTTTTTCTCTGAGGACGAACTTTACAATCTTTTGATAGAAGTAGGAGCTAACAATATCCAGACGTTTAGGTCGTTTGGCGACCAAGCCAATGTAGCTGTAGCGGATAAGTCTGACCCGTAGAATGCTATATTATTATTATCCCTTAAGCGGACTTCTCAATGGGCTGCTAGCAGTCATCCTCGGTCTATTTGTCTACACTCGTAATCCTACTGATCGAAGATATATTAATTATGGCATCTTTTGCTTTAGTTTAACTGTTTGGGGTTTTGCCTACTTCCTTTGGCTTTTATCTCCGACAGAGGCTAAAGCCCTCTTTTGGGCCAGAACCCTAATTGCTGCTGCCCTTTTCATCCCGGTAACGGCCTACCACCACGTCGTCCAACTAATTGGCGATTCAAGCGAAGCTAAAAATCGTCTTATCATGGTAGGTTATCTTTTAAGCACTCTTTTGTTTTTACTGAGCCCTACGACTTTTTTGGTGTCTAGCGTATCAGAAAAGCTAAACTTTACGTATTGGCCTAATCCTGGTCCTGCCTTTCATCTCCATTTTCTTATGTTCCTCTTTTTTGCACATACCGCTGTTTTCGAGCTGTTTCGAGCTCATAAGACTTCGACCGGCCGACGACGAAATCATTTGAGAATACTGCTCTTCACTATAGCCTTTGCTTTTCTAGGTGGCAGTACGAATTACCTCCTTTGGTACGATATCCCCATACCTCCCGTGGGTAACATTTTTATAGCTATTTATATTGGAGTTTTTGCCTATTGCATTATTGCCTATCGGTTAATGGACATAGATGTCATCATTAAGAAAAGTCTTGTTTATGCCTTCCTCTTATTGACGCTTTTGGTTCCTTGCTACCTCTTGGTTATCTGGACACAACTGACGTTTTTTGGAAAAGTCAGCCCCTCTTTCTCTCTCATTACTCTCGTACTGCTTACCCTTGTCGGATTCCTATTTCCAAAATTGCGATTCCGCACGGAGGAAGCCTTCGAGCGCGTGCTGTTCAAGAAGAGGCATGACTACCGTACTACCCTGCTTCGATCCAGCAGGGATTTAGT
>JBHICB010000199.1:0-2408 GCA_046759365.1 Hydrothermarchaeales archaeon (SeqCode) | reverse complement strand
CATGAAATACAAAGAAGATGAGACAAGGGCCTTTATTGATCAACTTGGGGTGATGGCAGAGATTTTCATGGTTCTAGGTGTTGTAACACCACTATTTTTCGTGATTATGATCGCTATTCTTAGCGTGACAGGCGGAGGATCGGGCACGCAAGGAAGGACACTCTTGCTTTTCCTTACTTACTTGTTAATGCCCATGGCTATGGCAGGAATGGTACTTATGATAGGAACCGCGGAAAGGGAATAAAATGTCTCCAAAAATGGTTAACAGAGATATTCGATTATTTGGACGACGCCTTCAAGTCATGCAAATAATCTGGGGATTTAGCCTCACAAGTTTTTTGATTCTGGGAGCTATAACTCTTACCCAATATATTCCTACCTTAGAATATGCATTCGACCCAGGACGAACAACAGAAAAAAATCCATTAGGGCTTGGCGAGATAGCTCCACCCGTCCTAGGGTTGTTTGACATAACGGATATGACTTTATTGACGCTTCTCGCGGTATTATTACCCACTTCAATCGCGTATACGATGGACTCAAGATGGAGAAACGCTATTGATGAATATCTGCCATCTCTCCTCAGAGAGATCTCAGATGCTCAAAAAACAGGTCTTCCTCTTCCAAGGGCAATTACTCAAGCATCGAGACGCCAATACGGGCCTCTCACTGAAGAGCTCAAAAAGATGGCATCTAAAATCTCTTGGGGGATATCCTTCGAGGAGGCATTAACTGCGTTTGCAGAGAATGCGGATACTCCCATGGTCCAAAGAACTACCTTACTCATATTGGAAGCCGAAAGGTCAGGTGGCGCGATCGAAGACGTGTTTGATGCCGCCCACGGTCATGTAAGTGAGTTACTATCGCTAAAGAAAGAAAGATTGGACTCTATGAAGCCCTATACCTTCATCATCATTATGGCTTTCTTAGTATTCGCTATGGTGGTAATCATCTTGATCTCTACGTTCTTTGTGATGATTGCTACCGAAGTTGCTCCTGCAACTGCTGAAGCTGGAGTAGCAGGAGGAACTGCTCTTCCATTCGCTCTAGCTGGGCTTCAATTAATCTTCTATCATCTTTTAATAATTGAAGGTACCTTGGGAGGCATCATAGCTGGGAAAATGGGGCGAGGAAACACAAAAGCGGGGCTTCTTTTCAGTACAATTATGGTTATAGCTGGGGATGTTTTATTCAAACTAGCAGTAATTACATTCGGTTACCATAGTGTTTAGTGGAGAAAACTACCATGGGCAAAACAGAAGACATGCTAGAAGATCTCACAGAAAAAATTGATGCGATGGCGGATCGCGTTGCCAATATGGAATTTTCCTTAATCCAAGCTCTGGGTTCGGGAGGTATGCCCTCTGGAAGCCCAGATGCCGGAGGACCTGCCCCAATGGGACCTGTAAACGTTGATCTGGCCCCCCTTGAAGCAAAGTTAGGTGAAATTGCCTCACAGGTAACATCAAGCGTAGATATGGAAAGATTATATCAAGAAATGAGAGCTTTATCCACAGGGAAGGTAGAACAAGCTGAGAACCTAATTTCTCGAACAACTATGCTTTTAGAGAAGGGTCTTCAACTTACTGAAATGGAAACGACCCTCTTAGAGATAAAGGATCGTCTACAAGAAGTGGTTATTCAGCTTCAGGCATTAGTTGTATCCACTGAAGACAAAGACTAGATTAGATTAGAATCGTCTGCTAGGGATAGAGCATTAGAAATGCCCGGACACAATGCCTCTTCGAGTAGGTCAAAAAGTAGGGGACAAGTCCGAGCTATTGATTTCACAGTTAGCGTTTTCCTTTTCATCCTAGTAATAAGCCAACTTGTTTTATTAATTTTCAATTCAGAGATCATCCTGTTTTCGGAAAAAGAGATTAATCTAAACGAAAACGTTGATCTTCTTGCTGAAAGGATATTAGGTTTCGAAGGGACACAAAATTGGGGAATAAAAGCCAGTACACCTGAGAAATTCGGACTGGCAGACGCAGGATCGATGGGAAATCTAGTTCTTGACGCTGCAAAGATTGCAAGGCTTTCAGGTGACCTCGCTCTTTTGAGTGAGACCACTGGTTTAGCTTCTGTGAATTACAGAACCCTACATAATCTTCTTGGTTTAAATCAAGAGGATTTTGTCTTTAGCATCAGGTCATTGTTTGAGATTTCGTCCACAGCGTCATTATCAGACGCTGCAATCCATCTGGAGAATCCTAACGGGGCTCCAGTAGAAGGAATCCCTGTAAGATTTTATGTTTGTGATCTAAAAACCGGATTGGTGGACTATCAAGGAACGGAAAATACTGATTCTTTCGGAGATGCCAGTATCACGATTACACCACCTTCTGGAGCAGATCCTGCTTTTTTCGTTTTAGCTATACCTCAAAAAGGTAAACTCTGGGGAGTTT